>JAUWEU010000057.1 GCA_030608125.1 Dehalococcoidia bacterium | reverse complement strand
ATGCCACTGTTTCGTTTTAACGAAATGGGAAGGACTCAAGGAGTAGGAGGAGCCAAAAGCCAGAAGACCTGCCAACAAATTAATCAGACCTTCGGGAAAAAGGTTTGAGGGAGATGGTAAATCCCTAAACCAGATTTTGGTTTAGGGATTTTTTTAATATAAACGAGTTGTTAAGGAGATAGGCTATGAAAGCGGCGTTGTTGAAATCCCCCGGTCAGTTGGTTATTACCCAAGTCCCTGACCCTGAACCCCCGGCAAAAGGGCTTGTTGTCAAAGTGGAAGCATGCTCAATCTGTGCTACAGATATAAAGATGTTTAGGCACGGGCAGCGGGACCTAATCTACCCACGTATTCTGGGTCATGAAATTGCTGGAGTGGTGATTGAAACTGGTACCGGTGATATTCCCTTTAGAAGTGGAGAACGGGTGCAGATTGCGCCCGGGATAAGTTGTAATAGCTGCCCTGCCTGCCAGCGAGGAGCGCCCAATCAATGTGACCACATAGGCATTCTTGGTTTTACCCATCACGGTGGGTTTGCCCAGTATCTGGCCGTACCTGCCCAAAGTGTAGCCTGTGGAGCTGTCAATCTGATTCCGTCTGGACTTAGTTTCGTGGAAGCTACTTTTGCTGAGCCTCTAGCCTGTTGTCTCAATGGTCTGGAGCTTGTGCGCCTAGACAGTAAAGATGTGGTGCTTATCCTGGGGGCTGGTCCAATGGGTTGTTTACAAACTATGCTAGCCCGGGCTAAAGGAGTTAAGCAGATTCTACTTGCAGAAAGGTCTCTAAAGCGGATTATGATGTCCATCGCGGCAGAACCCTCTCGTCTAATCAATGTCTCTAAAGAGAATCTAAAGGAGGTTGTGAAGCAAGAAACGGAAGGTCGGGGAGTTGATGTAATCATGCTGGCTTGCCCAGACTCTGCCATAGAGTACCCTATTTTGGAGCTTCTGGCGCCGCGTGGTCGGGTTTGCTTTTTCTCAGGTCTACCACCGGAGAAAAGTCAACTTCATTTTGATGCTAACTTTCTCCATTACCGGGAAATCACCTTTGTCGGAGCCTACGGCTGCACGGCAGACCAAAATCGCTTGGCTCTTGAGCTTATGGCTTCGGGGCAAGTAAATGTTAACTGGCTGGTCACCAAGCGAATATCATTAGAAGCAATCCATGAGGGGATTGATTACCTGATGGAGCATAGTGGCATGAAAGTAGTGGTAACAGAATTCTAAATAAGGAGGTAATACATATATTTAGCAATAAAACATGAAAGTAGCGGTAATAGAATTCTAAATTAGGAGGTAACACATATGTTTGACGATAAAAGGCTAAAGGAATTTGGCAAGAAAGTGTCTGAGGTAGCACGGGGGAGAAACTTGACCCGTCAAGAAACCAGGGAAATGTATTATCAGGTGCTCCTGAATGAGCAACCGGACCTACAACAGGGAGCTTTCATAATAGTCCTCACGGCTAAGGGAGAAACGCCGGAGGAGATTGCGGGAAGCTGGGACGCCATTTTTGAACTAGATACAGTGAAAGTGAACCCATTTACACCTGAGCCTTTGGTTGAGAACTGCGGTACCGGAATGGATGAATTAAAGACATTCAACATCAGCACCGCGGCAGCTATAGTGGCAGCGGCTAATGGTATCTACATGGCTAAACACGGAGCCAGAGCTCTTACCTCCACCTGTGGAGCGGTTGATATACTTGAAGCCCTCGGGGTTGATGTGGAGTGTAATGTGGAAATTGTCAAACGCAGTATTGAAAAGGCAGGCATCGGTATTTTTAACGGCATGAGCCCTATGGTTCATCCTCAAGCCCTAGGCCGAATCTTATCACAGATTCGCTTTGGCACCATTCTTAATATTGCTGCTTCCCTGGCTAATCCTGCCCTGCCCAGATACGGGGTAAGAGGAGTCTATTCTAAGGCATTGACAAAACCTGTTGCCCGATTAATGAAAGAGATTGGCTACAAGAGAGCCCTTGTCGTTCACGGTTTAAACGCAGATGGCAGTAAAGGCATGGATGAGATTTCTTCTCTCGGTGAGACGAAAATTGCACAATTGCATGAAGACGGGCGGATTACTAACTATAGTCTTGTCCCCGAAGATTTTGGTATCCAACGTGCCACCTATGAAGACCTATTACCATCGGCAAATATAGAGGAGGAAGCTCTGAATTTTCTCAGGATATTATGCGCCAAAGACCAGGGTCCGAAGTGTGATATTGTCTGTCTTAACACAGCGCCTATTCTGTACTTGATGGATAAAGTAAGGGATTTCAAAGAAGGAATAAACAAAGCCAGAGAAACTATTGAATCTGGTCAGGCAATTGCCAAATTGAGACGATGGGTAGAAGAACAGAATTCCTGTCCTGAAGCCGGACTAGCCAGGCTCGATTATCTATTAGCCCGGGTATAGACGGCTAGCATTGGCGAAAGGGCAGACTGTTACTAAGAGGTGTAACTGAGAATAAAGGCTACATTTGCCATATAACTTACCCCCAGAGACTATCGCTTACGCTTCCACGCCGTCCCGTGACGGCTATCCTCCAGAGCTATGCCCACTCACCTGGTTTAGCCCAGATGGTATCGGCAAGCTGCCATTGCTTGGCTTCCCCTCTTGCCCCCAGAGAGCAGTCAGCGTAGAATGGGTATATAGCAAGCAGTTTAAATCTTGTCGGGGAGGTACAGAATGACTGATTGGACACCTATAACAGATTGGCTGTTACAGCACGGCACCAAGATTCTAATTATCCTCGCCCTCTGTCTAATCGCCTATGTCCTTCTGAAGAAGACAGTCCCTAGAACAATCGGGAGAACACTCGCCAAGACGATGGAAGGTCAGCCTGAACTGGAAATCAAGAAACGAAAGGCGACATTGACCCGACTGTTTACGGGCATGATTGATGTGGTAATTATCGTCATCGGCGTATTCTTAGTTCTTACTGAGTTGGGAATTGACATTGCTGCTCTAATAGTCGGATTTGGCGTAGTTGGTATTGCTGTTGGCTTTGGCGCTCAGAGTCTGGTAAAAGACCTCATCGCTGGCTTCATTATCATGATTGAGAATCAATACAATGTGGGTGATGTAATTAAGGTCGCGAGTGTGGTCGGTGTGGTAGAAGCAGTTAACCTCAGGAGAACTCTTCTCAGAGACCTTGATGGTACCCTACATATTGTTCCCAACGGCGAAATCAGGGTGACTGGGAACTACACCAAGCTGTGGTCCAGAGCCCATTTGAATATCAGCGTGGCCTATAAAGAAGACCTTGACCGAGTAATGTCCATAATCAGGAAAACCTGGGAAGAATTAGCTGAGGACCCGGATTGGGCGCCACTTCTAATATCAAAGACTCCCTGGCTTCTTCGAGTAGATGCTTTTGAAGATTCAGGAATCATCATTAAGGTGGTAGGCGAAACTCAGCCCATCAAACAGTGGGCTGTAATGGGTGAGCTTAGGCGAAGGATTAAGAAGGTGTTTGACGAGCAGGGGATAGAGATACCCTGGCCCCACACCGAGGTCTATTTTGGCAACTCTCCGGGGCAGTCGGTGGCTGGACAATAAGCAATAACAATGTATTATTTTGCCTATGGTTCCAATCTCAACAAAAAACAAATGCTAGAACAGTGCCCAGACAGCAAGCCTATGTTTGTAGCTACCCTTCATAATTACAAGCTGGTGTTTGTCGGCTGGTCTAGGCAGTGGCGAGGCGGAGTTGCCAGCATCAAGCCTTTCCGGGGAGAAAGGGTTCTCGGAGCTATTTATGAAGTCTCAGACAGAGATTTAAGGCGTTTGGATAGCTACGAAGGTTATCCCGGTAACTACACCAAATTTAATATCACGGTATTTGATGAAGATGGTGAGCCTATCAAAGCCATAACCTATATCAAATCCGGGCAATTAGAGGAAACACAGCCTTCAACGGAATACTTATCCCTTATTCAACAAGGCTGTAGAGATTGGCGAATCGTTTAGTTAAGGGGTCATAAGGCTTTTACAAGGTTTCTCCTACTATTCAGTAGCTCTCATGAGGCTGATAACGGTCTCACCTTCCTCAGAGCCAATCCACACCCAAGCCACATCCTGCTCGTTATTCTTGCTGTAGTAACCCCACTGCATCTCCTCCATTTCCATCCAAAACATCTCCTCCCAGCCGTTACCGGGCATTTGGGATTTATAAAAATCAGTCACCGTGCTAATGCTGGCTCCGGTTTCATAATAGCGCCACTCTAACTGTGTCCATTCTCCCTCTTCTGAGGGTATTGTCCAGGTCATTTCTTGTATCCGATTAGCCCCGGGGTATACAGGCATGTCATTCCAGGTAAGACCATCTTCTGACGGCGTCGGCTCTCCATTAGATGGAGGAACTGTCTCACCGTTGGACGGTGGTGCGGTTTCAGCATCCCCTCCGCCACAGGCGACGAGACCAATGCAGCCTAACATCATGACCACTACCAGCACCAATGATATTACTTTTTTCAATTTGATTCCTCCCTTCCTAATTACTTAGTCTATTGTTCCAAGGTTCTCCGAGACTATAGCTCCTTATCCAGCCTGCTTTTCGGCGAAATTACCCGCCCAGGGGAGCTTGAATTTCTGCCCCTGATAAGCCTTAATCATCAGTATTATCCACAGGACTAAGGTGAGTACCCAGAGGAGCCAGCTGATTACCGAAGCTACCATCCAAAGAGTAAATGTAAATGGTATGAAGCCGAGAATGATGCTGACCACTGTAAGTGCACCAAAGACGACTATAGACTGCATGGCATGAAAACGGACGAACTTGTTTTCCTTTTCCATGAGAAAAAATATCAACCCGGTTAGCCAACCCAACACGTAGCACAGTAATCCAGCCACATTTGGCTCCATCCCCATGCTTGTTTTACCTTCGGTTTCACTCATTGCTCAATCCTCCTTTCTCATATTGAAGGTAACTATATCATAAGTTTAGAGGAAGGTCAATACCCCCCTTACTCTTACCTTTTTCCACCTTTACCCACCGCCTTTCCCCGTATCTCATTACACATTCGGGCGGTTTGTTACTGAGAGGCGTAGCGGTGTGGGAAAGTTCCCTTTGGTGGACAGGATGGAGTTCAACTCTTCATCTATTCAAGCACCACCCCTGTTCCATAGGCTAGCACCTCAGCCGCATTCTGCATTACCGGGGAAGGGGAAGATAATTTCTTTAGAGGGGCTACGCCCCTCTAAAACTCCCTTTACTATAGTTCGCTTGCGTGATAAATCGATGGGTTATCGCTTACGCTTCCACACCGTCCCCTGAGGGGTATCCTCAAGGGCTATGCC
>JAUWEU010000010.1 GCA_030608125.1 Dehalococcoidia bacterium | reverse complement strand
GCGGTGGTCTCAAATCCGATTCCGAGGAAAACCACGGACTTAGCCGGATTCTCTTCGGCTAGGTTAAGGGCATCCATAGTGGAATATACCATACGGACATTGGCGCCGCCGGCTTTGACCTCTTGTAAGCTGGAGTAGCTGCCGGGGACTTTGAGCATATCACCGAAGGTGGCGATGATTACATCTGGGATTTGAGCTAAGGCAATCGCCTTATCCAGGTCAGCGTTGGCGGTAACACAGATAGGGCAACCTGGACCGGAGACCATTTCAATGGTCTTGGGTAAGACTTGGCGGATGCCGTATCTAAAGATGGTTGTCGTATGACCACCACAGAACTCCATGAAACGCGCCTGAGTCTTGGACTTCCGATGAATTTGAGAGATTAACCCCTCGGCTAGTTCAGAGCGCCGAAATTCAGTAATAAATTTCAACCTTACTCCTCAGCCAGCTCGGCTATTTCCTGTAAGAGGTTTAAAGTTTCCTCAGCCTCCTCTTCATCCAGGATATTTATGGCATAGCCAGTGTGGACTAGCACATAGTCGCCAACTTTAGCTTCCGGGGTGAGCCACAGGCTAATCCGGCGAGTTATACCGCCTATCTCAGCCTCAGCCTCTTTATCCTCTACAAGCTTAATCAATGCTGGAATAGCAAGACACATATCTAACTCCTCAGGTTATTACTTAGTGACCCTATCCCCCTTTATCCCCTTTCCCCTTCAAGGGGAAGGGGAAGTAAGTTATATAAGAGAGGCGAAGCCTCTCTTTGACTCTCTCAAATACTGCTATATGCCATTAAAATTAGCAATCACCGCTTGCCCTAGGGAAATGCCGCCGTCATTACAGGGCACTAGATGATGAGTTAGCACGCTAAAGCCCTCTCTCTGTAAAGCAGCGGTGGCTAACTTCAGCAGTAGCCGATTTTGAAAAACGCCACCACTTAGCGCCACTTGAGTTATCCCGGTGTCTCCGGCAATCAATTTACACATCCCGGTGATTATCTCAGCCACGGTGTTATGAAACTTGAGCGACATGATGGGAATAGGGGCTTGATTCTTGACATCTTGAATTACTGCGTTGAATAGTTCTCCCAACTTTACCACTCTCACTCCCTGATGCTCAATAATAGAGAAGGGATAGGCTTTCAATTCAGGCTCGTCCACTTCGTTCGGAGCTAGCATCTCCAGCTCGATGGCTGCCTGGGCTTCATAATCTATTTCTCGTCTCACTCCCACTAAGGCGGAAATGGCATCAAAGAGCCGCCCAGCACTTGAGGTTAAAGGAGAGTTTATTCCTCGCTTTAGCTGCTGTTTTATTAACTCAAGCTCAGCCGAGCCGACTTTGCTGAGGGGGAGACCTTCCAAAAGAAAATCCTCTCCTAGCAATGTATAGAGATAGCTCAAAGCCATGCGATAAGGTTTTTTTATAGCGGCTATTCCTCCGAGTAGAGGCACATATTCCAGATGCCCTACCCTTTGAAAGCTGCGCCAATCAGCCAGTAGAAATTCCCCTCCCCAGATGGTGCCATCGGTGCCGTATCCCGTACCATCAAAGGCTACCCCGATAACAGGCTCTTCAACTTTATTCTCTACCAGGCAACTTACAATATGGGCATGATGGTGTTGCACCGGGATAAGACTTAACCCTTGCTCCGAGCCAAGATTAAGGGCATATTTTGTGGAGAGATACTCCGGGTGCATATCATAAGCTACGATTTCAGGTTCAATGCGAAATAGCTTTTTATAAAGCTTTATAGTATTTTCAAAGTGCTCTAAAGTTTCCTCATTTTCCATATCACCAATATGCTGACTCAAGAAGGCATGCTCATCTTTAGTGAGACAAAATGTATTCTTTAGCTCTGCCCCGCAGGCGAGGATTTGCTTTGACTTGAAAGGAAGAAAAATGGGGTAAGGGGCATAGCCCCGCGCCCGCCTTATCGCTTGAGGTATGCCCTCCACCATATAAACGCTATCATCATATCGGGCAAAAATATCCCGATTGTGAAACAGGAAATAATCAGCAATTCCGCTGAGCCTTATTACAGCCTCACCATTATCTTTGGCAATAGGTTCCTCACTGAGGTTGCCGCTGGTCATGACCAGAGGAATACCAGTCTCTCTCAGTAGAAGGTGATGCAAGGGGGTATAGGGAAGCATAACCCCGAGGTAGTTTAGATTTGGGGCTACTGCTGGAGAGATATTAGATGAGTTATGCTTCCACCTTAAAAGCACAATCGGGCATTGCGGGGATTGAAGGAGGTTTCTCTCTTCAGGAGATACCAAGCAATGCTTTTCAATATCCTCAAAAGTGCTCATCATAACAGCTAACGGTTTAAACAACCGCCTTTTTCTGGTTCTTAGAAGATTTATCGCTTTCTCGTTGGTAGCATCACAGGCAAGGTGAAATCCACCCAGACCCCTGACAGCCAAAGTTTTCCCTGCTTTGAGGAGACCGCTCGCTGCCTTAATGGCGTCATTGCCGTCAACAGGGTTACCATTGCTATTAACTAGCTCTAAACTGGGTCCGCATTTAGGGCAAGCGTTGGGCTGGGCATGAAAGCGCCGATTTAAGGGGTCATCGTATTCCTGCTGACACTCAGGGCACATTTGGAACTTACGCATGGTAGTCTTAGGGCGGTCATAGGGGATATCCTCTATGATAGTAAATCGAGGACCACAATTGGTGCAGTTAGTAAAGGGATAGCCAAAGCGGCGGTCGGTAGGGCAGAAAATCTCTCTCTGGCAGTCCTCACAGGTAGCGATATCCGGTGATACTAACTGGTATTTCCCCTCCCGGCTCAGGCTTGGGCAAATTTGGAACTCAGTATAACCCTTCAAGGGGTAGAAGGTAGCTTCGACCCTTTCAATGTGTGCCATAGGCGGGGCTTTGGCTTCAAGGTCTGCCAGGAAATTGTGGAAGGTTTCTTCATCTCCCTCTACCTCAATCTCCACATTTCCCGAGGTATTGCGCACCCAACCCCTCAAATTATGCTGGTGAGCCAACCGATAGACAAAGGGTCTAAAGCCAACCCCCTGCACCACTCCGCACACACTTATCTTTGCCAATCTGGCTACTTTGGTCTGCACTATTTGCTATCATTCACCGCGAATTCGTTAAGTGGTGACCCTCCAGCCACTTAGCTGGTAATCCCGGGGAGGACGAAATTCCTTAATAAGCTCTAGCTTACCCTGTTTCTTTAATCGCTCATATATCAGAATCCAGGCACAGTCCTTTTCGGGGTTAAGTTCACATTTGCCATTTTTGCTGCCACCACAAGCACCGTTAAGTAATCCCTTGGTACACCTGGCAACAGGACAAATACCACCAGTTAGGGCTAGAAGGCAATCTCCACAGCCAGCACATCTTTCTTCCAAGGTACCGGCTTCTCTGTCCTCTGCCCCCATGAAGTGGGTATTTTGCGCTGGGAAGATAGGCAGCTCAGGGAAAAGCTCAGCTAAAGTTTGTACCCCTATTCCACAAGCCAAAGAGAGCACAGCCTCCACCCCCTCCATCTGAGGCTTAAGTATAGAAGCGGTCAAATAAGAATCACACTGCTTTACCACTGTCGTTACTTTAAATACGAAGTTTTCCCCCCTCAGCTTTCCACCAAGCTCAAGTAATTGACTCAAGATCTTAGCTTCCCTTAAGCCTCTCGGCGGCTGGGTGCAGCCATCACAACCAGCGATCAAGATATTGTTATAGGGAGAGATAAAATCTAAAATCTCATCTAGAGGCTTTTGCGTTGTTATTATCATTCTTTGCTCTCCTTGGCACAAGTAGCTTGTATTCTTTCACTAAACTGCTCTAATTCCCTGTCGAACCTCTCAGGGTATCTCGGGGCTACAGTACAGAAGTGAAGCCTATCCTGAAGTCCTATTTGTCCTAACCTTTCCCTTAGTGTTGTAACGGAGTGCTCTGCATTCTTGCTTGTCCCTTCTTGCTTGCAATCATCTTCGGAGCAAGCCGCTATCAGAATGCCATCTACACCCTTCTGGAAAGCCTCCAGGATGTGAAAGGTATCAACTCTTGAGGCGCAAGGCAAATCTATGAGGCGAATATTTGGTGCCAATTCCCCGTTATTCAGTGGTGGGAAAACAGCCCATTGACAGCGGAATACCAGAATCTTGGGCGGCTTCATTTCTGATGATAGCTTGGCGATGAGTGTTGAAATACTTTCCCTCTCCCAATTCTCCAGGTCCAGGGCTAGCGACGGGCACATAGCCACACACAAGCCACAGCCTTTGCAGGCAGATAAATCAAAACTGACTATTCCCGGACTGTCCAGCTTAGCGGCATCATAAGGGCAGTAAAAGACACAATTACCACAGGCAATGCATAAGTCTTTATCCACTTTTACCTTGAGACTATTCCGGTTTAGGGTTATAACCTCTGTTCCATAGCCAAGTTGTCCTAACAAAAGATTGAGGGCTAGGATTTTGCGCCCGATGATTGGGCTTCCTCTATCAAATCGACAGTAATCCTCATCACAAGCAAGAACATAGATCCTTTTTATACCCATAAGTATGGCTTTCAAAAATACTTCCTCCGAGATACGACCAACACAGGGGACAGATAGAGGGATGAATTTTGCCACTCCAAACAGCCTCTCTATCCCAGCAAAATCAGGGGCGCTTCCCTTACACATAATAACCAGTTCATCACACTCATATTCCTGCTTTGCCCTTTCCAGATACCTGGTTAAGGAATCTATGTCATAATAGACGGTGTCAATGGCTTTAGCCGGACAAGTAGAGTAGCAGATTCCGCATACCTGGCACTTTTCTATCTCTAGAAAGGTCTTGCCAGTTTCAGTATCCTTCTTTAACGCCTCGTAGGGGCAAAGGGAGGAACAAATAGAGCAACTGCTACAATAATCCTCGTTTATTTCAAGTGCCACTCTCTCCTCAATAACTTGTTCGTTCAATTTGAGCTTCCTTTGCTATTTGGTGTAAGGGGACCGAGCTTTGTGATTTCATCAATAAAGCCGTTCACTGCGCTGCGGAATTTTGGTGCCTCAGATGCTGAAATCCATTCTAGCCTTAATCTCTCGGATTCTATTCCAAGCTGTGGCAGCATATTTTTAAGCAGCATTATCCTTCGCTTTACCTTATAGTTACCGCTGTTATAGTGGCAATCTCCCGGGTGACATCCAGCTATCATCACCCCGTCAGCCCCTCGAGCAAAGGCATAAAAAACAAAGGTTGGCTCTATCCTCCCTGAACACATAGTTCTAATTACCCTGAAATAGGGTTTAATCTTTAATCTTGAAGTGCCGGCAAGGTCGGCTCCGGCATATGAACACCAGTTACAGCAGAAAACTACTATTTTAGGGGCAAAATCATTCATAGTCTTTCCTCCCCTATTATTTGCTTGGTAATGAACGGTATCCTTTTCTCTACCTCTTCAGTGCACTCTTCACCAAAGGTTGTATTATCCCTTATCTCTACAGCATATAGGCTAATATGTTTTGGCATCTTATAGCCTAGACTTTCTCCAAGCTTAAAGGCAGTGGCTATATCTATGCCATGAGATGAGGAGAAATGCGCAGTGGGCTTCAAATCTTCTAGCTCAAGTTTATAGAGCTCTCCCGGTTCCCCCTCAGTCTTTATAGAATCAATGATAATGAGCTTGTCATAGCCGGCTACATGGTCAATGAGTGCAATTCCGGCTTCACTTGTCTCTAGCACTTCTAAATAGGGGTTTTCCTCTTTAATTTTTTGAGCAATTCTGATTCCAACTCCATCATCGGTAAGAATTGGATTGCCAAAGCCTAAAATGAGTGTTTTCACTTTTCCTTATTTTACCTTAGAATCCCTTTTACAATAACATCCACCGCCTCGTCCTCATCCAGCCCTCTCGCCATCAATGTCTGCATTTGCTTTTTATCTATACTGCCTATAGCTGCCTCATGAGTTACCTTTGCCTTGTCATTAGTTGCCATAAGAAGTGGTATCGCCCTGGCTATTGCCTGTTCCCCAATAACTACCTCCATACAGTCCATATGTCCTCTGGCATAGGGAGCATTGGCGTAGGTTTCACCTATAACCTCTGACCAACTTCTATCTGTTGGCACCACTCTGGTCTTTATCAGGCTCCTGGCACCCTCACCGTTCAAGTTTATCCGGTCAAATATCTTTATGACATCGTCTTCTTTGCCATAGACCTTGGCTACTATCTCAACTACACTCCGAGCGGCACAGGTAACCTCATAATTAATGTCCAGCTTGCCCACCCGTCCTTCAATCAAGCTAAAAGTATTTTGATACACACTTTTCTCTCCAACCTCAATCTTTGCCTTTGGGATGACCGTGATACCGCCAAAGTCTCCGTGGTAGTGAGTTTCATTGTAGTAGAACTTAGCATTATTTCCTATTTTTATGTTGGCATCCATCTTATGAATTATGTTAACCGCATTGGGGAAAATACAATGGGCAATTATACTCACCTCACCATAATCTTGAACATTCACTGTTAAATCAATCTCTTGCACACCCTCCTTGGGCAGGATGCCGAAGCATAAATGAACAGGATATTTGATTTTCTTTCCTTCGTCTACTGTCAGCTCAACAGCAACCCCTTGTTCCTTCTGCTCCGATTTCAGGCGTATTCCTTCTACCTGATTAGCACTTAAAACCTGGTTTTCATGAACAACAAGGCTAGCTACCTCTTTGCTGGTGAGGGCTTCCTTATTGCCACCAGCTTTTCCGTAGGCGGCAATAATCTCTGGGTATTCCTCTTTGATAGTAATCATCTTTTAAACCGCCTTTATTCTGGGACATTGATGTGCTCACATACTTGGCAATTCTGCCTAAACCATTGACACATTTCCTTGGGAGAACCCGTCTTAAATATCTTCCCGGCACACAGCACAGATGCCCTATCTGCTATTGCTACGGCATCTTCATTATGGGTGACTAAAAGAACAGAGGAGCCAACACTTTTCATTTTAGCTATACCATTTATGATATGGGGCAATGAAATCACATCTATTCCGGAGTCAACCTCGTCTAAAATGGCAAATTTTGGTTTCATAGCTAACACAGAGGCAAGCTCTACCCTTCTTCTCTCACCCCCGCTTAAACTGTTATCAACGGCTCGGTTCAAAAATTGTGAAGGTGGAAGCCCAACTGTCCAGAGACAGTCCTCAATCTCTCCTGTTTTCAGTTCATTGGCTAACTCCAGGTATTCTCTTATGGTCAGTCCTTCAAATCTGGCTGGTTCTTGCCAGGCAAGGGTTATTCCCATTTTTGCCCGTTGAGAAATTGGATACCTGGTAATGTCCTCGCCTTCAAATATTATTTTTCCATCATCAGGCAAGTAATCAACTCCCATTATCAGGTAAGCCAGGGTTGTTTTCCCTGTTCCATTTACTCCCAATACAGCATGAATTTCCCCTTTTTCTACGTGCAAGTTCAAATCATCGATTATGGGTTTACCATCCAATATCAATTTCAGATTCTTTATTTGTAACATATTGGCACCGCTTTAGCTTTTATCCTCGTTCTGAGCGGTTCAAATTTGAGTTTGCCACTTGAACAGAGATACTCATATATGGGTATCATCCCCATTAGGAGCCACCATTAGACGGCAATCACTTCTTTAACCTCAGGTATCTGCTCCTTGAGCATTCGCTCAATCCCCTGGTGCAAGGTTATAGTCGCCATGGGGCAGCCGAAACAGGCTCCTCTCAGACTCAGCTTCACCACGCCCTCGTTCACATCTACTAGCTCAACATCACCGCCGTGCGCCTGTAAAGCTGGTCTTATTTGGGCTAAGACTGCTTCTACCTTCTCCCTCATAGCTTACCTCCTTATTCACTCCTTTTCAATTTTCTCACCAAGTCCCCTTTAGAATCATATACATTAACCTCAAGGGGCATCCTTCCTGGGAGTGAATGAGTAGCGCAGGCATGACAAGGGTCATAGGCTCTAAATGCCATCTCAATCATATTGAGAATCCCGTCGGGAACCTCTCCTTTGTGTATAAGCGATTTAGCTGCTTTCTCAATGTCCATGTTCATGGCAGCTGAGTTATTCTGTGTAGCCACAATCAGATTGACTTCGGTGAGGATTCCTCTCTCATCGGTCTTATAGTGGTGGAAAAGAGTTCCTCTTGGTGCTTCTACGACTCCTATACCTTCCTTTGGAATCTCGGTAGGTATATTTCTTATCTCAGGGGAGGTGAGTTCAGGGTCATGGGCAAGCTCTACCGCCCGTTCCGAGGCATAAAGCGCCTCAATGAGTCGAGCCCAGTGGAAGGCTAAGGTATTATGAACCGGCTTCCCACCTAACACTTCATACATTCTTTCATAGGCTTCTTGAGCCAGTGGTGTTGCCATTCCATCAGCGGCGTTTAACCGAGCTAGGGGTGCCACCCTGAACACACCACTCTCTTCCCCATCAACAAACCCCTTCCAGCCTATATTCTTGAGATAGGAGAATCTCACATAAGTCCAGGGCTCAACATGCTCCCTTATATGGTCAAGATACTCCTGAGCCTTAAACTTGGCAAACTCCTTGCCATTCGGGTCAACCACTCTTAAAACGCCATCGTAGAAGTTTACCTTGTTGTTTTCATCCACCAGCCCCATATAATATGTCCTATGCTTATAGATATCCCCGGTGACGAGGTCTACATATTCTTTATTTTTAAGCACTATATCGTCGAAAAGTACAAGGGCAAACTTTGAGAATTCCACGGCGTATTCAGCCGCGTCTATAAATACCTTCCTCTCATCCTCAGTAATCTGTTTTGATACTCCTCCAGGTAGGCCACAAACGGGATGGATTACCTTTCCCCCTATCGTCTGTATAACTCCTCTCAGCCTTTTCCTGACTTCTATGACTTTTCCCCCCACTTCTAACCCCACCTTGGCAATAACTCCCAAGATATTCCTTTCTCCGGCAGGTGCTTGCGGACCGACAACAAAGTCGGGACCACCAAGGAAGAAGAAATGGAATATATGGTCTTCCGCCGTAAAGGCATTGTACATCAGCTCTCTTATCTTTTTCGCCGCTGAGGTTGGCTCAACCTTCCAAAGGTCATCAAGGGCTTTAGTTGACGCCATGTGGTGAGCAGTAGGACATACCCCACAAATTCTCGTGGTTATTCTTGGCATCTCCTCGGCAAGCCTTCCCTCACAGAACTTCTCAAATCCTCGAAGCTCGGGGATTTGAAAGTAAGCCCTGTCAACCTCCCCTTCCTCATTAAGGAATATCTCTATCTTTCCATGCCCTTCAAGCCTGGTTATCGGGTCTATTGTTATCTTTCTCATTCTATCCTCCTTCTTCTAAGAAGAGAAGCTGGTAGGCTAAATCTGTAGAATGTTCCTGCCGGGTCCTCAAGCCCATTGACTAATTTTTTGACCTCTTCCTCCGTCATTTTCTCTTCACCTTCAACACCCAATATAGATGCAATCATTGAAAGTCCCTTGGCTCCTTGGTCTACCACCCCATCTACAGGACCGAAGCATCCCCGGCATGGCATATTAGCTTTAATACATCTTTCCCCACATCCAGAGCGAGTAACGGGACCAAGACAAATTATTCCTTGCTCAAGGAAACATTTCTCAGGGTCGAGTTCAACCTCATGTGGTCTTTTTATTTCTGCTATTGATATTTTCTCTGGTTTTTTCTCCGCCCTTGGGCAGGTATCACACAAGGCTTTATCAGGAGCAAGAACTGCTCCTTTCTCTGGAAGCTCTCCTTTTAGAATGGCATTTACTGCGTTCATTATTAAATCAGGCGGTGGCGGACACCCGGGAAGGTAGTAATCAACTGGGATGCTTTGGTCCAAAGTCTTCACCGTATCATAAAATTGTGGTAGAGTGAGTTCACCAACATCAACAGCTATCTTCTCTTGTGGGAGGGTCCCTTCTGGATTCTCAACAGTAGGGACTTCCTGGTAAACTCTTTGGAAAATGGTGTCCCTTGTCCAGAAGTTTCCAAGCCCCGGTATCCCTCCTAAATGAGCACAGGAGCCAAAGGCAACTACCAGACCAGATTTTGTTCTTAGTAGCTTTACCATCTCCTCTTGCTCTTCTGTCCTTATGGCACCGTTTATAAAACTGACGGCTATCTCACCATCACCTAAAGCTTCAACGTCCTTCCTCTTGAAGTCCAATGCCACCGGCCAGAAGACAATGTCCACAGCATCAGCTACCTTTAGTAGGTCTTCATTGAGATCAACCACTGTCTCCTCGCACCCACCACAGGAAGCACACCAATAAAAAGCGACCTTTGGTTTAGCCATCTCTAGCTCCTTTCTTTCTTAGACGACTAGGACTAACTCTCTCGTCTCCTCGGTTATTAACTGCCGAGCCGTGCCAATCTTGTTCTTTCTGACTCTTGCCAAGACAGGAAAGTATCGCTTTAAGACGAGTTACAGTGTATGAGACAAGTAGCTTTCACTTTGATGAAGACAAGCTTTAGAATGGCAGACATGGATTTACATTCAATCGGCATCGTTAATGCTTGATAACTTTAACATTTTAGTTTGGTGTTGTCAATCCTGTGTCCTCGTCCAATACCCCTGAGTTTTTGAACTGAATCTTCAATTATGGTATAATTTAAATTAAAGTCGTGGTCATAAAGACGGTAGTTACCAACCGTAAAGCCTATCACAATTATCATATAGAGGATAGTGTAGAAGCCGGTATTGTGCTTACCGGGACAGAGATAAAGTCAATCCGAGCTGGGAGAGTTAATTTAGGTGATGCTTATGTTAGACCTGAGGCTGGTGAATTATGGTTATTGAA
>JAUWEU010000054.1 GCA_030608125.1 Dehalococcoidia bacterium | reverse complement strand
ATCCTTCCTCAAGGTAGGTGCTATCAACAGCAACCTAATCTGGACTTATTATTTGGTACTAGCCTTAGCCCTCTGGCTTAATAGTCATCGTCAGCAGGCAAGCACCCTGACCACCAAATCCCTAACCTCGGTAAAGCCAGGTATAAATAAAATCACTAATTTTATTTCAAAACTGCCTAAGAAATGGGTTATGCCACCGCTGCTGGTGGTAGCTATTCTAGTATCATTTACTGCGGCCATCATGCCCGATGATAATCTCCATGTGAGCTTTTTAGACGTCGGTCAGGGCGATGCCATACTTATTCAGGAAGGAAATCTGCAGGTTCTGGTTGACGGTGGCCCCAGCCCGCAGACGATAGCTCTGGAATTGGGCAAGAAAATGCCCTTCTGGGATAGGACTATTGAGTTGGTAGTATTAACCCACCCCAGTGCTGACCATGTTACCGGTCTGGTAGAGGTTCTAAACAGATATAAAGTCAAGCGGGTACTCCATCCCGATTTAGACTTTGAGTCAGATATATATGGTGAGTGGCTCAGGTTGGTTAAGGAAAAGGATATTAAATGCACCATAGCCCATGCTGGACAGCAGATTGACCTAGGCAGAGGAGTATCAATACAGGTGCTTAACCCCCCAACACCTCTTTTAACTGGCACCGAGTCCGATATAGACAATAATGGCATGGTATTACATATAAGTATGGGCGAGGTGAGCTTCTTGCTTACCGCCGATATAATGTGGGAGGCAGAATTTGAGCTTATCACCCGCCGAGCTAACCTAGCCAGCACAGTGCTCAAAGTTGCCCACCACGGCTCAGATACCTCAACCACCCCTGAGTTCCTGGCAGTGGTCAACCCCCAGCTAGCCGTTATCTCAGTAGGTGCCGATAATAGATTCGGTCACCCCACCCCTGAGGTGATGGAGAGGTTGAAAGAAAAACTAGGCCAAGAAAATATATACCGCACCGATGAGCAAGGTACAATAGAATTCATCACTAATGGCGAAAGGCTATGGGTAAAGGTGGAGAGGTGATAAAATGCAGCAACAAAACTCAAGGAGATAGCTATGGGAAAGTATTGTCTGAGGGGGTGAACCTTGACAATAGGCATTACATACTCACATAATATTGACATTGTATCCAAATTGAGTGTAGAGTACTATTAATATTGCGGAGAGTCGGTTATAATTACTGAAAACCGAGGGGGAACTAGCAATGACAATGTGGACTTGGATCGGTATAGCAGCGATTGTTATTCTTATAGTGTTATTCTTCATGGTTAGACGGAGGCAGTAGAGTTTACATCGCTTGCGGTACACTTACTTCCGAACATGTAGCTAGGGCTGAGAAAATCGGGCCCTGGAGCTAACTCTGAAATATCCTCCAGCCTTTTTCCTCCATGTTTTCTATTTCCCGTGTTATTGGTGGCTAGTGATGGGATTATGATTCTTAGCCAATCAAAGCCCTTTGAAGTGGTTAAGCCAGTGATAGCCAAGGGATTTGTTGCGTTGGCAATTAATAGGTTAGCGAAAGGCTGTGGGGAGATAAGCTGGACTCACCATATTGCCACAGAGCTTGATGTATTTCCCAATTAATAGCCATCCCCCTAACCTTTTCAACCCACCAGCGTTATAGTATAGTGAATTATACACAATATATAGGGGTGTGTTATGAAAAAGGTGATGCTAATAACAGGGCTGGTGCTGGTAGTGTGCCTGCTGGTGCCGGTTTCCTGCGCTAAGGGACCACCTCAAGCAGAAGAAACAATGCCAGCAGGTGTACCGGAACGGGAGGAGAGCTATAAGGAAGTGGGGACTGGGGCTCTGCCATCAATAGAAGAAGAGCGGATGATAGTCCGCAACGGGGAAATATCTCTGGTAGTAAATGATGTGACTGATGCCCGAGATGAGGTAGCCCAGCTAGCGGTGAGGTTTGATGGCTATGTAGTATCGTCCCAAATCTCGGGTGAGGAACAGGATATGAGAGGATGGATTTCCATTCGGGTGCCTGATGACAGGTTTGAGCCGGCGTTAGCCGAACTCAGAGACCTGGCAGTAAGGGTAACCTCGGAGAGCACCAGCAGCCAAGATGTAACTGAAGAGTATGTTGACCTGGAATCCAGACTGAAGAATGCTGAGGCAACCGAGAGCCAGTATCTAGCCCTCCTGGAAAAAGCTGAGGACGTTGAGGATATCCTGAGCATTTACGAAAGCCTGTCCCGGGTGCGGAGCGAAATAGAGCAAATCAAGGGTCGGATGCAGTATCTAGAGCGAATCTCATCAATGAGCCTAATTTCAGTGTATCTGAAACCGGCAGCTACAGCTAAACCACTGGTTCGTGCCGGCTGGAGCGCTCTTGAGATGCTCAAATCGGCTGTTCGTGGAATTGTTATCTTCGGGCAGTGGCTAGGCACTATAGCTATCTGGCTCTTAATCTTTTGCCCAGTGTGGGGAGCTATTCTCGGTATTATCTACTGGCGTCGCCACCGCAAGAAGAAAGTCGCTTCGTAACCTCTTCCTGGCTCAAACCATTGATGGCTACAAGCTTATTTCGGCTGGTATGACCTTTTATTATATTTATACTGCCCTTGCCCACATCTAAGAGCTGACTGAGAAAAGCTATTAATTCCCTGTTAGCTTTACCCTTGATTGGAGGTGCCGTTACCTTTACCCGCAATATCCCCCTGGTCAAGCCCAACACCTCATTCCTAACCGCATTGGAGTAAACCAACAGCGAAATCTTGGCTTCACTCTTTGAAACGGGCATAATAACTTCAGAAATAGGAGTCTAGCTACTCATATCCTCCGCGACCAACGGCAAAAGCAATAGTAGCTAGAAGTAAAATTGCACTCAGCACCAGCCAGAACATCCAGGAGAGTTCAGCAAATTCTGGAATTACCCCCGCCGCAGTAATAACACCCATCACTGCGCACAGCCCACCAATAGCGCCAAAAATCCAGGCTAATATTCCCATAATAAAACCTCCTTCTTAACTATTAACCAAGCGGTGTTGGATACATTTTCGCTTTATTTTATCCCATAGTTTCTATATAATCAAAGGGCAAAAAATTAATCCGCTAATAGGTGATAATAGCACGAAGCGAGTAAATAGTCCATACCTTTACCCGGAAAAGGTAAAAATAAATAATGACATATTCTTTTGAGCTAGGACCAATCAGACCACCAAGCGAGGCTTACTCTTTGCTTATCAGGGCAACCATAAACTGCCCGTGGAACCGATGCAAGTTCTGCCACACCTACAAGGGGAAAAAATTCCAGCTCAGGACAGTGGAAGAGATAAAGCAAGATATAAGAACAGCCAAGGTTCTACAGGACAAGATAAAGGGGCTTTCATGGAAATCTGGCTATGGAGGCAGAGTGAAAGAGATAGCTACTACAATGCTTAACAACCCACCTAATGAAGCCTTTTACAATGTGGCTCTATGGCTGTATGCCGGTGGTGAGAGCGTTTTCCTGCAGGATGCTAATAGTTTAATTATGAGGACAAATGAGCTAGCTGAGGTGATAAGGTTCTTGAGGGAAACCTTTCCTGATATAAAGAGGATAACTAGCTATGCTAGGTCAAAGACAGCAGCCAAAAAGAAACTAGACGAGCTAACAGAGCTAGGCGAGGCCGGGCTTTCCCGCCTGCATATAGGACTGGAATCAGGTTATGACCCTCTACTTCAATATATGGATAAGGGGATTACTGCTGCCGAACATATTATAGGCGGCAGAAGAGTGGTAGAATCAGGTATATCGCTATCAGAATATGTCATCTTAGGACTTGGTGGGAGGGAAATGTGGCGGGAGCACGCTACCCAAACAGCTAAGGTGCTGAATGAAATAGCCCCCGACTTCATCAGAGTCAGAACCTTAACCGTAAATAATAGAATGCCTCTATGTAATGAGATAGAGAATGGCAATTTTATTCGGGCAACAGATGAGAAAATTCTGGAGGAAGAAAGGTTGCTGATTGAACACCTGGAGTGCCATTCAAACTACGTAAGTGACCATATTACTAACCTGCTACAGGAAATTGAAGGCAAATTGCCCCAAGACAAGGAGAAAATGCTGGCTCTCATAGATAGATTCCAGTGCCTAACACCTGAAGAAAGAGCCAACTTCAGAATTGGCCGAAGGGTCGGCATATATACTAAACTGGATGACCTTTACGATGTACACAGACATGCGGTAGTTGAGCAGATTACACATAAGCTCAGTCAAGGTAGTAACCGAGTAGACGATAAAGTAATATACACCTTGATGGAAGGATTTATATAAGACTATGACCAGCCTAGAGCAAGAGGTAGGAAATTTGCTTCGCCAAAAGGGGCTAACCCTGGGAATAGTTGAATCAGCCACCGGGGGGCTAATATCTCACCGCATAACCAATGTCGCCGGTAGCTCTGACTACTATAAGGGGTCAGTTACCGCCTATAGCAATGAAGTCAAGATTAAAATAGTCGGGGTGAAAGAGGATACCATCAACAAATATGGCGCTGTTAGCCCTGAGGTAGCTGAAGAGATGGCGCAGGGCGGCAGAAAAATACTAGCCTCAGATGTATGTTTGGCTGATACCGGTATTGCCGGACCTACCGGGGCTACCCCGGGAAAACCAATAGGGCTATTCTACATCGGATTATCCCACCAAGCTGGAACCTACAGCCGGAAGCACAACTCCCAGGGAAACCGTGAGCAAAATAAGCTAGATGCCGCTGAGACAGCCCTGGGCTGGCTAAAGGAATATCTAATAAGCCTGAAATAAAGCTCTTTCTTTTCCAGGTAGCCTAATTGGGTGTTTAAGAGGGGCGTTAGCCCCCTCTTTATGAAATCTTCCCCCTCTCCTTTGAAGAAGTAGATACTATAAGGAGAGTCAAAGAGAGGCGAAGCCTCTCTTACACAATAAATTCCCCCTCCCTTATCAAGGGAGGGGGAAAAAGGGGGTGGGTTGCTAAGATAAATATCTGAGAGGGTGAGGTAGATAAATAACCTCAAAATTGTCAATATCACCGAGTAATGCTATACTTTGGCACACATCAAAAAATTAGAAGGGAAGATTATATGAAAAGGGCTGATGGGCGTGCCTGGGATGAGCTGCGACCGATAAAAATAACCCCCAAATTTCAGAGCTTTGCTGAAGGTTCAGTGCTAATAGAATTGGGGAAGACCCGGGTATTGTGCTCGGTTAGTGTAGAAGAGAGGGTGCCAACCTTCCTCAGGGGAGGGGGTAGCGGCTGGATTACCGCTGAATATGCCATGCTGCCCCGCGCCACTGTCAGCCGCACCCCTCGTGATTCCGCACTGGGCAGAATCGCCGGTAGAAGCCAGGAAATACAGCGTCTTATCGGGCGCTCACTGCGAGCAGTAACCGACCTTACCGCATTAGGGGAAAGAACCCTAATTGTAGATTGTGATGTATTGCAGGCGGATGGCGGCACCAGAACTGTTGCTATTACTGGTTCCTATGTTGCCCTACATCAAGCAATGCAAACCCTAGCCAATATGGGGGTAATATCATCTATACCGCTAAAGAGCGCCGTGGCTGCCACCGGCGTC
>JAUWEU010000051.1 GCA_030608125.1 Dehalococcoidia bacterium | reverse complement strand
CCTTCATAGCGACCACAGATAAGAATCACCTGTCTATATCTTGATAGCTCGTGAGCAATCTGTTGTGAAAAGGGGCGACCCTGCGGGGTGAGCAGAATAATTGGCAACATATTAACCCCTTCTTTTATATCCGCTTTTATCAACTCTACCGCCTCAAAAATAGGTTCGGGCTTGAGTACCATGCCGGCTCCGCCACCGTAAGCATAATCATCAACGGTATGATGTTTATCGTGAGTGCAGTCACGAATATTATGAATATTAATTCTAACCAGCTTGTGGTCAATAGCCCGTTTGAGGATACCACAGCTAAACGGACTTTGAAACATCTGAGGAAATAGGGTCAAAATATCAATTTGCACCGACCTAATCCTTCCCGCTATTTGGAGATGAGTTCTCGATTACTTCTTCTTTAAGAGCAATTCCTATTCTACCACATACAAAGCATATAGCAAAATGAGTTTAGAAATTTAACCAAAAAGACTTGACAAACAGGGGAGGCTGTGTTATATAATGGCGAAAAGTGGGAGAAAGTGGTAAAAGAGGGGGAAGAGTGAAAGGATAACAGCGAAGGGTTAACAATGTTTTTTGGTGAATTTGAATATAAGATTGACGAAAAGGGCAGAGTGCCTATCCCACCCCGGTTCAGAAGAGAATTAAAAGAGGGAGTGGTTTTAACGCCGGGGATAGAGAGATGTATCAACGTCTATCCACCATCTGAGTGGAGAAAGTTGGCGACCACACTTACCACCGGTTCAGTTACACGCAGTAAGCTGAGGAAACTAAATCGGGCTGTTTTTGCCACTGCCTTCAGCCTCAGCATTGATGGGCAAGGTAGGATAGCCCTACCTTTGCCATTGCGCCAGTATGCTGGAATTGAGGATGAAGTAATTATAGCTGGCGCCAATACTTACCTTGAACTATGGAACAAAGAGCAGTGGGAATCAGAAAAGGCTATTAGCCAGGAGCAAGCCTGGCAGATTATAGAAAGCTTAGAAAGGCACTAATGAGGCTAGCAATGTTACCCCCCACTCATATCCCGGTTCTACTGAAGGAGACAATGGAGGCACTGGCTGTTCAGCCTGGGGGTCGCTATATAGATTGCACCCTCGGTGCTGGCGGGCATGCTGCTGCCATTTTAGAGCACAGTTCACCCGGTGGGCAACTACTGGGCATTGACGCTGACCCTGAAGCTATAAAAATAGCCAGGGCAAGACTTGAAGCCTATAGACGCTCAACCCTTCTCATTAACGATAACTTCGCTAATTTACAGGCTATCTGCCTCAAATATGACTTCTTCCCAGTGCACGGTATCTTGTTTGACCTGGGACTCTCTTCTCTTCAGCTCAATGGGAATGGTCGTGGTTTCAGCTTCCAGCACGATGCACCCTTAGACATGCGTTTGAGTCCCAGCCAAGAGGTTACTGCCGCCGATATCATTAATACATCTCCCGAGGCTGAACTAGCTCACCTCATAAGAAAATATGGTGAGGAAGGCTATAGCCGTCAAATAGCACACCGCATTGTAAACCAACGCCCTATAAAGACTACCCTTCAACTGGCTCAGACTATAGAGCGAGCTATTGGCAGGAGAAGGGGTAGAATCCACCCTGCCACTAAAACTTTTCAGGCACTACGAATAGTGGTTAACCACGAACTTGAGCATCTAGAAGCAGCCCTCAAGCAGGCAATCAACCTCCTTGGCTCTGAAGGCAGATTGGTGCTCATTAGCTATCACTCCCTTGAAGACCGGATAGTGAAACAGTTTATGCGACAAGAATCAATGGGTTGTATTTGCCCCCCGGGTACACCGACCTGTATTTGCGGACATACCGTCAGTTTAAGGTTAATCAATAAGAGGGTTATTACTCCTTCCCTAGTGGAGGTTCAACTTAATCCGCGTAGCCGCAGTGCCAAATTAAGAGCGGCTGAGCGCATTATTAATCAGGATGAGCAATATATGACCGTTGAAGAATTGGGGTTTTCAACGGAGGTTAAAGCCAATGGATGGAGGAGACCAGCTTTACTAAAGAAGCTCCGAAGGACATTCTTAGCCGCTTAGATTAGATAAATCATTGACACTATGCAAAAGAGGAGGTTCTGAAAATGTAAAAGGTAAATTCAAAAGGGGTCAGGAATCTAGCTAAAAAGGAGGGAGAAGATGAAAAAGCGAACCACCGTAGCTTCTATTGATGTTGGCACCACCAAAATATGCACCACCATAGCTGATGTAGGTGATGGAGGCGCTATTCGGATTATAGGTGTAGGCGTTACCCCATCTAGAGGGTTACACAAAGGACTGGTAGTCAACATCAACGATGCCAGAGAGGCAATCTACGAGTCAGTGAAAAAAGCGGAACAAGCCAGCAACTATAGAATAGAATCGTCCTATATCGGCGTCACTGGGAGGCATGTCAGCTCACTCAATAACCGAGGGGTGGTAGCCATCACTCGCAATGACCGGTTGGTACGTCCAGATGACCTGAGGCGAGTACTTCAATGTGCCCAAAACATCAAAGTTCCTAGTGACAGAAAGCTACTTCATGTTATTCCTCGGGGTTATGCTGTTGATGGTCAGGTAGGAGTCAAGAATCCAGTAGGGATGCACGGCTTCAGGCTAGATGTGGAGACGCACATCATTACTGCAGCAGTAACTTCCGTCCAGAATCTAGTCAAGTGTATTCGCAGTATAGGCATAGATATTGATGACCTCGTCCTTGAACCTTTAGCTGCCAGTGAGGCAGTATTGACTGAAGATGAGAAGCAAATAGGTGTCATACTAGCTGACATAGGTGGTGGTACTACAGACATCGCTGTCTTCAGAGAGGGAAGCATCTGGCATACCTCTATTCTCCCTGTAGCCGGTTACCAAATCACTAGGGATATTGCTATTGGTTTGGGGTTACCCTTTGATATAGCCGAGGAGATGAAAAAAAGGTATGGCAGCGTTATGCCGGTTTATGAGAGTAAGGCAGAAACTACCAGCACCATATCAGAGGACGGACATGGTGTCTCCTACCAAGACCTGTGCGACATCATCAGGGCTCGGGTTGAGGAAATCGTAAGACTTATCTTGCTTGAGCTGCCACGCTCTGAATACGAGACATTAGTCCCGGCTGGGCTGGTTCTTACTGGCGGCAGCTCTAACCTTTCTGGCATAGAAGCCCTGGGACGCGATATACTCCGACTCCCGGTAAGGGTAGGCGTTCCTACCAATATGTATGGTATTACCGATGCTCTTCGCGACCCGGCATATGCCACAAGTGTTGGACTCCTGCTGTGGGGGGCAAAGCATGAAAGCACCCAGACCTGGCGACCCCACGGCTTTGGCGCAGGTTTAAGACGCTTAATTTTCCGAATGAGGAATCTGTTCCGCTAGCTGTCCCAGGAAATAAGAATTCTCACTATAAGTAAGAAAGGAGGAGAGATGGCAAAAACAAGCTTCGTTGCTAACCCAGCCAACATTAAGGTTATCGGTTTAGGTGGCGGTGGTTGCAATGCTATAACCCGCATGGTCAGGGAGGAGGTTCAAGGCGTAGAGTTCATCGCCATGAATACCGATGCCCAACACCTCGCCATTACTGAAGCCCCAACCCGTATCCAGCTTGGAGAGAAGCTTACCAAAGGATTAGGCGTAGGTGGTGACCATGTCATGGGTCAGAAAGCAGCTGAAGAAAGCAGTGATGAGCTTAAGCAAATCGTCACTGGGGCTGATATGGTATTTATTACCAGCGGTATGGGTGGTGGTACTGGCACCGGGGCGGCGCCTACTATTGCTGAAATATCTAAGCAAAGCGGTGCCCTCACTATTGCCGTAGTCACCAAACCATTCACCTTTGAAGGTAGCAACCGCCGTCAAGTAGCCGAGCAAGGCATTGTCCGTCTGTTAGGCAAGGTTGATACCCTTATTATTATCCCTAATGACCGCTTGCTCGACCTCTGTGACCAGAAGACACCGGTGGATAATGCCTTTAAGCTAGCTGATGATGTTCTGTACCATGGTGTTCAGGCTATCGCTGAAGTTATCACTGTCCCTGGGATGATTAACCTTGACTTTGCCGATGTCAAGGCAGTAATGAAGGAGGCTGGTCCGGCTTGGATGTCTATAGGCATCGGCACGGGTAAAGACCGGGCAGTAAATGCCGCCAAAGAAGCCCTAGCTAGTCCCCTGCTCGATGTCTCCATAGAAGGGTCAAAGGGCGTGTTGTTCAATATTGTCGGCGGTAGCAGTCTCACCCTGTTTGAAATCAATGAAGCGGCTGAGATAATCAAGCAAGCGGTAGACCCTGATGCCAACATCATTTTTGGGGTGGCTCATGACCCTACCATGGATAACGAGATAAGGATTACCCTGGTTGCCACTGGATTTACTTCCAAGATAGGGATACCCGGGGCTAACCAAGAAGAGGAGCTTACCCAACTGCTTAAGAACATGAAGAGTGAAGAGGAATTAGATGTTCCCTCTTTCCTGCGCCGTCCGTTATTCAGCCATCGGCGCCAAGCAATAACCCCGACTACCAAACTGGTTAAGACACCCTCACACACTCCGACCCGTTAAAGCTCTCGGGGAATGGCAGCAAGCCCCGAGACCAGCGTAAAGGCTGTAATGCATTAGCACTTACAGCCTTCTTGTTTGTTTATGCCATCTTAGGATAAACCACAATAGCCCCCCAAAACCCTTGACAAGCACTACATATTGTGGTATTCTAGTTTTACTACCCTATATAATGTAGAGCTTTGTTATGAACTGTCCCTATTGTGGTTACCATGATTCTAAGGTTGTAGATTCTCGCGATGTAAATGATGGCATACGCCGCCGCCGTCAATGCTTAAGGTGCGGCTCCCGGTTCACTACCTATGAGCGACTGCAACCAGCTAGCCTGTTCGTGATAAAGAAAGACGAGAGGCGTGAGGAATTTAACCGAAATAAACTGCTAACCGGTATTCACAAGGCATGTGAAAAACGACCACTGCCTACCGGCACTGTTGATAAGCTTGCCGATGATATAGAAGCCGAGCTTTACCGCCTGGGTAAGGTTGAGATACCCAGTACTGTTATCGGTGACATGGTAATGGAAAGGTTAAAGAGCCTAGACTATATTGCCTATATCCGTTTTGCCAGCGTCTACCGGGAGTTTACTGACATCACAGCACTGAAACAAGCTGTAGACACCCTGGTTAGCAGCGAAGGTGAAACACCTGCCTCCACCAGTCAGCTCCCCTTACTCCCCAGTGAGCAATTAGGGAGACCGGTTAGGAGGCATGGACGAGTCAGCAGAAGGAAATAATATTACTAAAATCAGGAGTCAGAAATGAGCCCAGCTAATCAATCAGAAAAGAAACTTGATCGCACCCAGATTGCCAAGGCTATCTTTGCTGCTGCTGAGTCTATGGGTATGGCTGACCGACAACTAGTTGAGCAACTCACCGCTCAGGTGATTGAACGCCTAGAACAGCCACAACCCCTCCCTGGAATGGAACACCTGGTGCCCAAGCCTCGCCGTCAACAGAAACGCCTACCCACAGATTCTGAAATCCGGGCTGCGGTCAGACAAATCCTGGCTGAAGAGCCAGCTAAACTAGAGGAGGTTAAACCTGAAATGGAAACCCAGACTAAAGAGACGCCTGTTATTACAGCCAAGCCAAAGGTTCAACTGGCTCCTGGGATCAATCTTAGTGAAAATGCCATCCGGGTTCTGGAGAAAAGGTACCTGAAGAAAGATAAACAGGGGCAAGTTGTTGAGAAAGTAGAGGAGATGTTCCG
>JAUWEU010000087.1 GCA_030608125.1 Dehalococcoidia bacterium | reverse complement strand
TAATTATTTTTGTTCCAAGAGGCTAAGCAATTCCTCCTCGGTGAGTTGCTCTGTGCCCAGAGCCTGGGCATGAGTTAGTTTTGAGCCACCGGCGTCAGCGCCTACCACCAGGTAGGTGGTTTGCCGGGTAACGCTGTCTTTGGTGGTGCCACCGAGGGCTTCTATCCGTGCCTCTGCTTCTTGTCTGGTGAGGGCTTCTAACCTGCCGGTAATAACAAACTCCATACCAGCTAAAGGTAGCTCTTCAGGTTTGGTTTTTTCCCCTTTCGGGTTAACCCCGGCATCCTTTAGTCTTTGGATAATTTTTTTATTTTCTTCCTGTCGGAAGAAGACAACAATACTATCGGCAATCTTGGGTCCGACAGTGGGGATGGACATGAGTTTCTCTCTTGAAGCATTAGCCAGTTCATCGAGGCTGGGAAACTCTTTGGCTAGAACCTCTGCCATTTCCTCACCGATATGGCGTATGCCCAGGGCAAAGATAACTCTTGGTAATGGCGTCTCTTTACTCTTCCCAATAGCATTAAGCATATTAGTTATGCTCTTCTCAGCCATTCTTTCTATTTTGAGAAGCTGCTCCGTTTTATCTTTAAGGTCGTATAGGTCAGCCACATCCCTAACCAATCCGTTCTCAAAGAGCGTGGCACTTAGACTTTCACCTATCCCCCTGATGTCCATAGCCCCCCGGGAAACAAAAAGCTCTATTCTCTGTTGAACCTGGTCGGGACAGGCGGCGTTAGAACAGTAGTACATAACCTCGCCTTCAGGTTTAACCACCTCAGCCCCGCATACCGGGCATGCCGGGCGTAGCTTGTCACCGCTAAAAATCTTTTCCAGGAGGTTGAATTCCTTTTCTTGCCCACTGCGCTTGCTTTTGATGGGTCCGACGACCTCAGGTATCACCTCGCCGGCTCGCTGGATATAAACCCAATCGCCTTCGCGGATATCCTTGCGCCTAATGTCATCTTCATTGTGTAGGGCTGCTTGCTTGATAGTTACCCCGCCTACTGACACTGGCTCTAGGACAGCATAGGGGTTGAGGGTGCCGGTTCTACCTACACTGATTTTAATTTCTTTTAGGCGCGTGGTGCCCTGGATGGCAGGGAACTTATAGGCTATCGCCCACCGCGGCTCATGCCCGATGTTTCCCAGTCGTTCCTGGAGGTCAAGCTGATTTACCTTGACCACGATGCCATCAGCTTCATAGGGGAGGCTTTCCTTTCTCTCCTCCCAGGTATGGTAATATTCTTCAACCTGCTCAATAGTGGTAAGCAGGCTATTAGTGGGGTTTACCTTAAAGCCGAGGGACTCAAGATACTCCATAGTTTCCCAGTGGGTTAGGGGAGTTGCCTTGCCTTCAGCGTAACCCAGCATATAGATATAAATATCTAGAGGTCGTTTAGCCGTAATACGGGGGTCAAGCTGACGCACTGAGCCAGCGGCGGCATTTCTAGGGTTAGCAAACGGGGGTAGCCCTTCCTCAGCCCGTTCCTGGTTTAATTTAGCAAAGCCAGCTTTAGGCAGGAAGACCTCACCCCGCACTTCAAACCGGGTCGGTGCCTCTTTAGACACCGACAGTGGTATGCTTCTTACGGTTCTCAGGTTCTGGGTAATATCCTCACCACGGAAGCCATCGCCTCGGGTAGCCCCGGCAGTTAATTGACCGTTAACATAGGTCAAAGCCACCGCTAGCCCGTCAATCTTATGTTCGCAAGTGAAGTTAAATTGCTTCTCTCCGGTTAGCCTTAAGGTTCGGGTATACCAGGCTAATAACTCTTCTTGGGAGAAGGCATTACCTAGGGATAATAAAGGTAAGGGGTGCTCCACTACACCGAAGGCTTCTACTGGAGCCGCACCAACCCGCTGGGTGGGTGAGTCTGGGGTCAGGAACTGGGGGTATTGCTCCTCCAGTTGCTTCAGTTCCTTCATTAACTCATCATATTCAGCATCGCTAATCTCAGGGCTATCCAGCACATAATAGCGATAATTATGATAGTTAATTTCACCCCTTAGCTGTTCTATTCTTTCTTTTACTTCGTCTAAGTCCTTCATCTAACCCTAGTGAAAGGCTGCTTTTATATTTATTATAGTATTATCTGGGCAAAAGATAAATGTGTAATAAGATGAGGCTTGCGCCTCTGCTGTGGCATGGGGTAAACTAGGGTCGTTAGTAACTACCTCCTTATAGATTTGTTAGAAGAGGATTAGAAAGCAATCGTGGCTGAGCTACGCCCCTTTCGTGCTGTGCGTTATAACCAATCGCTGGTTAAGGACTTGTCAGCAGTGATTTGCCCTCCTTATGACATTATTACCCCACAATTGCAGCAGGAGCTTTATCAGCGGAGCCAGTATAACTTTGTCCGACTGGAGCATGGTCGTGAGTTGCCCCAGGACACAGCTATAGACAATAAGGATACTCGTTCGGCAGCTACCCTAGAGCAGTGGCTAAAGGAAGGTATTCTTATGGTTGATGAGGTACCAGCTATCTATCTCCACGACCACTATTTTACTCACCAAGGGAGGGAATATAGGCGCCGCGGTATGGTGGTCTGTGTTAGGTTAGAGGAATGGGATACGATGGTTATTCGTCCCCATGAGGGCACGCTATCTGAGCCTAAGGGTGACCGATTGAGCCTGCTATGGGCATGCCAAGCCAATACCAGCCCCATTTTGGCACTGTTTGAAAACCAGGGGCAGCAGGTCTCAGCGTTATTAACCTCACCAGAGCGAGGTGAACCTATGCTCAGTTTAAGTAGTGCCAGCGGAGAAAGTCATTTTGTTTGGGCTATCACTGAGCCTGGAGTTGTTAATCAGATATGTAGTAGCCTAGCCCATCAACCGCTCTACATTGCTGATGGGCATCACCGCTATGAGAGTGCTCTTATATATCAGCGTGAGAAGTGTGCTTGCTCTCCATCAGTATCAGCTAATGCGGCATTTAATTTTGTTTTGATGGAGCTGGTGGACTTTTCTGACCCCGGGCTTATAATTCTACCTCCTCACCGGCTGGTTCGTGGTATTTCCAAATCAACCCTGGATGGGCTGATGACTAAGTTGAGGTCATTCTTTGAAATAGAGGAGTTGCCATTGAATGTGTCTGATGTTTGGCGGCAAGTTGATGATTTATTGACTGGTGAGACAAATGAGGTTAGGCTAGTCCTTTTTGGTCTGGAAGCAGAGCATCTTTTTGGGCTGAGGTTGCGTGACTTGGCTGCTGCCAGTCAGATGATGCCTTACTTTCATTGTGAATTGTATAAGAGGTTAGATGTTAGCATTGTTGACCATATCATACTAGAGAAATTACTGGGAGTGGGCAGTGGCAGGGAGGAGGCAATCCTTGGCTATAGCTATGATAAGCAAGATGCGGTAAACAAGGTATTAGACCAGGAATACCAGCTAGCCTTTCTATTAAAAGCAATTAAGCCAGAGATGGT
>JAUWEU010000089.1 GCA_030608125.1 Dehalococcoidia bacterium | reverse complement strand
ACCGTGATAAACTGTAGGGTTGAAACAAAGGGATTCTATATGAGAATATTAGCAACTAATGATGATGGCATATTTGCCCAAGGGCTATGGATACTAGTCAAGGAGCTAAAGAACATTGCTCAGGTAATAGTCGTAGCCCCGGATAGAGAGCAGAGTGCCATAGGCACTGCAGTTACCCTGCACCGACCGCTAAGAGCCCAAAAAGTGATGCCTATGGTGCCAGAAGTAGAAACCTACTCGGTTGAGGGCACCCCGGCTGATAGTGTTATCATGGCTTTAGGTGAGCTGGCTAGAAACAAGATAGACTTAGTCATTTCAGGCATAAACCATGGAGTAAATCTGGGTGACGATGTATTTATCTCAGGAACAGTAGGGGCTGCTCTACAGGGTTATCTGCGTGGTTTTCCAGCCCTTGCCATATCAGTAGATGCCGTGGACAACCTCCACTTGGATAATGCGGCTAAATTAGCCGCATTGGTAGCTAAAAAGATTAATTCTGGGGCTCTGCCGGCCAATATTTTCCTTAATATAAACTTGCCTAGTTTGTCTCTAGCCGAAATCAGAGGGGCAAGGATTACCCGCTTAGCCAGCGAAAGTCATACTAACTCAGTTGAGGAAAGGCACGATGGCAGACGCAGATACTACTGGCTAATCCGTGAGAGAATAAACAAAAATACGAATAAGAAAACAGATATATGGGCAATTGAGCAAGGTAATATCTCTATCACTCCCCTGCATACTAACCTATCTAGTAAACCTTCATCCCCTATCAGGGCTAGCCTATGCTCTGACCTTCTTCACCAGTTACGTAAAGGCTAGATGGTTAGAAAAAGGCGAAATAGGACTAAATAGGCTAGGTGAGTGCTATAGATTGACATTGGAAAGGGGTTAGAGTGCCAAAAAGGACTTATCAGCCGAAGAGAATTCCAAGGAAGCGAGAGCATGGCTTTCGGGCGAGAATGAGCACCCGGAGTGGACGAAATGTGTTAAAAGCAAGGCGACTCAAGGGACGTAAGAGATTGACTGTGGTATGACACGAGAAGAGGCATCGTTGCTGAGGTTATTTGTCAACCCCGAAATGGCTTGCTTCGGGGTCAACCTCACCCTTCTATATAGTACGTCTCTTCAAATTTGCCTTGATAAATAGTCCCTTTATTAGTTATTATTAGTAAACTGGTTAAGAGCAAGAACAATGCACCGAGAAGAATATCTTACTAAGTCAGAACAGTATGCATTAGTTTACAATAAGGGTAACTCATGGGCGAATAGTTTAATAGTGATGAAGGCGTTACCTAATCGGCTTACCTTAACCAGGTATGGCTTCTCGGTTGGCAAACGAGTAGGTAAGGCAGTAACCAGAAACAGGGTAAAGCGTTTGCTTCGTGAAATGTTACGACTAACACCACTTAAGCCGGGATGGGACATTATATTTATTGTTCGTCCTGAGGCAGCTAATGCCAATTATGCTACCCTTAAGAAGTCGGTTGAGGGTTTGTTGTCCCGAGCTCAGTTATTGGTGGAGGAATATGAAGGAATTTGTCTTAAAGTTAATTAGACTTTATCAATTGACCTTATCGCAGGTTATGCCACCGTCCTGCCGCTTCACCCCAACCTGCTCTCAATATACCTATGAAGCTATCTCAAGGTATGGTTTCTGGAAAGGGGTATGGCTGGGGATGAAGCGACTAGCTTGTTGCCATCCCTTCCATCCCGGTGGTTATGACCCTGTGCCATAATAGAGGGAGTAAATGGAGATTAGGTGTAATAAAATATTGTTGGTCAAGGTACTGCTCTTTTTGGTAATACTTCTGGTAAGTGGGCTAACTGGTTTCGGCTGTGCCGGAACCGGCACTATACCTAAGGGGTGGTCAGGGGGAGTGGTAGTTGATGACACTCTATTTTTGGGCTCTATGGAGGGTAAGCTTGTAGCCATAGATGTATTAAGTCATACTCGGCTATGGGAAGTCCCTCTGGAGACCTCAGAACAAGCTGCCGGTGGATTCGGCTGTGCGCCGGCATCTACATCAGTAGCTATATATGGCTCTCCGGCAGTGGCTGAAGAGCTGGTTTATGTTGGCGGCTATAACGGTAAAATTTATGCCTTCAGTGTTGGTAAGGATGAACCGAGGTGGGTATATCCTCGTGAGGGTAATCTTCAGCCTATTGTGGGTGGGGCTATTGTCTCCCAGGGCAAGCTCTATTTCGGTTGTTCTGATGGGAAGGTCTATGCCCTGGATGCTGCCGAGGGTTATAAGGAATGGGAGTTTCAAACCGGAGACAAAATTTGGTCAACACCGGTAATTGATGGTGACACCCTATTTATAGCTTCCTTTGACAAGAAGCTCTATGCCTTGAGTGCTACCGATGGCAGTAAGAAATGGGAGTTTGAGACCGGAGGGGCAATTACTTCCACTCCCCTAGTCTATGATAACACCATTTATATTGGTTCCTTTGACAGGCATTTTTATGCAGTAGATGCTACCGATGGTAGCTTGAAGTGGCGGTCAGAAGTTGAAGCTGGTAGCTGGTTCTGGGCTAAACCTGTGGCTTATAACGGTGTTATTTATGCCGGGAGTCTTGACCACAAGGTTTATATCCTGAATGCTGAAACTGGTGAAGAGGTAGTAGACGCCATTAACCTTGGAAGCCCAATTTCCTCATCGCCAGTTTTAGTTGATGATTCAGTTATTATTGCTTCAGAAGAAGGTCGGGTGTGGGCTATAGATACTAGTAATAATCAGCAGAGCGAGTTAGAAAATCTGGAAGAAAAGATATATGCTTCTCTTTGTGCCAGCGATGGGGTTGTTTATATTCATACGAGTGAAGGGGAGCTTCACGCTCTGAATGCACAATCAGGGGCTAAACTGTGGAGTCTTTAGTTAAGAAGTTAGTGAGGTAGATTTCGTTGGAAGTAATTGGTCAGGCGTGGAATTTAGTTATCTTGGAGCCAATAATAAATGTGCTTATTGTGCTGTCTCATTATCTGTTCAGTAGCTTTGGGCTGGCTATTATTGCGCTAACTATTGTGGTTAACGGTTGCATGTATCCCCTTACCCTGAAGCAACTTCGTGCCTCTAAGGCAATGCAAGCACTTCAACCAAAGTTGGCTGAGCTTCAGAAGAAGTATGCCAAGGATAAGGAAAAACTGGCTAAAGAG
>JAUWEU010000062.1 GCA_030608125.1 Dehalococcoidia bacterium | reverse complement strand
CCTGTAAAGCTTTTACCAGCTCTGACAGTTCAAGCACCGTCATATTTTTTATAGTAGCCATTACCTCGTCAATGGCTGTTGCCTTTTTCTCCTTCTTTACTTTGGCAGGGGCTTTCGGCTTGGTGACGGCTGCTTCTTCTTCGTCTGGCATTATTTCTGCTTTCACTGATGTTTGGGCTTTCTCCTTGCTAACGGCTGCTTCTTCACTAATTTCTACTTCATTTTCTGGCATGTTATTCTCCTTCCAATTGTTGAATTCTAGCTTGTAGCGTTCCTATAATCTCCTTTATCGGGATAGTGAGATAATTAACTAAAGTAGCCATAGGAATTTGCATCCCACCCAGAATCCTGGCTAGCAATATCTCTCTTGATGGCAATGTAGACAGGGTCTCCACCTCTTCCAAAGTGAGCACTCTATCACCTAAAAAGCCTCCCTTAATACTTAAACTGGCTTTTGAGTTGCGAATATAGTCAGTCAATGCTCTAGCTGGCTCAGTTATCTCACCATAACCAAAGGCAATAGCTACTGGACCTTCAAATAAGCTAACCAGTTCATCCTTGCCGGCTCTTTCTGCAGCAAACCGAGCCAGGGTATTCTTCACCACTTTATAACCAATACCTGACTCCCTCAGACTACGACGCAAAGCATTTATTTCGGAGGCTGACAAGCCACGATAGTCAGTTAAAATACCAATGTTACATTTGGAAAAAACCTCCTGTAAACTATCAATAATCTGTGCTTTCTTTTCTCTAGACATTTTTTTGCTCCTAACCAGCACCGATAAGCATCTGCTTAAAAAATAGTCCTTGTGCCTACCGCACAAGGACTGGGCAAAATCTCATTTGTCTAAGATCTTGTCGACCTCGGCAGGCACACTAGTTTAAGCCTAAATCGGCACCCGCTATCTCAGGACGATTATTAAATTACCATAGTGTCAACTGGAAGTCAAAGCCAGGGTTGGTTTGAGGTCAAGCCTTATACCGGGTCCCATAGTAGTCACTAAGGAGGCAGTTCTAACATACTGCCCCTTGGCACCACTAGGTTTAGCCTTCACCACTGCCTCGATTACTGCTGTCAGGTTATCCATCAACTTATCAACTTCAAAACTAATTTTTCCCAAAGGCACATGAATGATAGCCGTCCTATCAAGCTTGAATTCCACCCGACCTTTACTGGCATCACCTATTACTCTAGGCAACTCAGTGGCAGCTACCACTGTTCCTGATTTAGGGTTAGGCATCAATCCCCGCCTCCCCAAAACTTTCCCCAGTTTACCTACCTTACCCATCATGTCAGGGGTAGCAATAGCCATATCAAAATCCAACCAACCATCCTCAATCTTCTTAACCAACTCATCACCACCAACAAAATCTGCCCCGGCTGTTTTAGCAATCCTCTCGGCTTCACCCTGAGCAAAAACCAGAACACGCACCTTCTTCCCCAGCCCGTGAGGCAAGAGAGCCACACCACGCACTTGCTGACTGGCATTTCTAGGGTCAACACCCATCCGAAGGTGGAGCTCAACCGTCTCATCAAACCGGGCATGAGTCATCTTCTTAGCCAGCTCAATAGCCTCCTGAGGATGATAAGGCTCTGTCTTGTCCACCAGTTTAACTGCTTCTTGGTAGTTTTTGCCGTGTTTTACCATTGTTCCCTACTCTATATCAATTCCCATACTTCGGGCTGTGCCCTCAATAATTCGCTCTGCGCCCTCAATACTAGTCGCATTTAAGTCCTTAGCCTTCAACTGAGCTATTTCACGAAGTTTATCTCGGGATAACTTCCCTATTTTTTCATGACCAGCAGTGCTAGTCCCCTTTTCCACACCTACCGCTTTTTTAAGCAAATCAGTAGCTGGCGGTGTTTTAGTGATAAAAGTAAATGACCTATCCTCATAGACAGTTATTTCCACTGGAATAATAGACCCAGCCTGAGCCGAAGTGCGCTCATTATACTCCTTACAAAAGGACATAATGTTAATCCCGTGCTGTCCTAGAGCCGGACCTACTGGAGGCGCTGGATTTGCCTTTCCCGCTTCAATCTGTAGTTTAATCACTGCCTTAGTCTTTTTCGCCACTCCTGTCTCCTAACCGAAAATTAAAAGAATTCAGAGCTTCTCCACCTGTAAGAAGTCAAGCTCAACAGGTGTTTCACGCCCAAAAAGGAAGAGAAGCACCTTAACTTTACCCTTTCCTTCATTTATATCATCCACAACTCCTACAAAATCGATAAACGGACCATCAGTCACTCGTACACTCTGTCCCTTACGAAAGCCAACCTTGACCGTTGGTGCTTCAGCCGACATCTGCTTCAAAATCCGATTAACTTCCTCCTCTGGCAACGAAGCCGGCTTATTCTCACTACCAACAAAACCAGTAACACCAGGAGTATTGCGCACTACATTCCAGCTTTGGTCACTCATCTTCATCTGAATAAGGACATAACCAGGTAATATCTTCTTGGTCACGCTGTGCCTCTGCCCATTTTTAACCTGAATCTCTTCCTCAGTAGGTATAACTATCTGAGAAATCTCGCCTTCAGTATCCATAAACTTGATACGCTGCTCCAGATTTTTCTTAACTCGCTGTTCATATCCCGAGTAGGTATGAACTACAAACCAGTGTTGTTGATTCTCCTCCACAGCTAACCTCACTCAGATAAAGCCTGTTTAACGCTATCTCTCCCGTTAGTGCTTCAGCTCAATATAGAAAACACCTGGGCTTTTATCTACCCAGGAAAAGCCCATCAATGAGGCGGGTAAAACCTAAATCAACTCCTCCCAGAACTATGCTCGCACTAATGGCAATAATCAGCACCAGAAATGTCAGATAAATAGCTTCTCTTCGGGTGAGCCAGACTACCTTTCTCAACTCAGCTATAGTTTCGCCAATAAATCTAAATCGTGGACGCTTTGGCTTAGCACTAACAGCACTATGTGGCATAGAAGGAACCTCACCTACCCCCTAATGACACTACTTTACCTCCCTATGGAGTTGGTGAGTGCGACAACGGGGGCAATATTTTCTAAGTTCTAATCGTTGGGGGTCATTTTTCCTGTTCTTGGTAGTAGTATATGTCCTCTCCTTACACTCGGTACAGGCAAGATGTATAATAACCCTGGCTTCAGCTTTCTTAGCCATATCTACTCTATAATGCTGGTAATGGTACCAGCGCCTACTGTTTTACCCCCCTCCCGAATAGCAAAACGCAGACCTTTTTCTAAAGCTACTGGATAGATAAGTTTTATTTTTATCCTTACATTATCACCGGGCATAACCATCTCCACCCCTTCTGGAAGCTCAACGCTTCCAGTAACATCTGTGGTTCTAATGTAAAACTGGGGCTTATATCCATTAAAGAAGGGAGTATGCCTGCCTCCCTCCTCTTTACTCAAAACATACACCTCGGCTTCAGCATAGGTGTGCGGTTTAATTGAACCCGGTGCAGCCAGTACCTGCCCCCGCTCTACCTCATCTCGGTCAATACCCCTAAGCAGAATACCAACGGCATCTCCCGGCTCCGCCTCATCTAAGATCTTATGAAACATTTCCAGACTGGTGGCTACTGTCCGGTGCGGCTCATGGTGTAAGCCAACAATCTCAATTTCCTCCCCGGGCTTAATCACTCCCCTCTCAACCCTTCCTGTGGGCACGGTACCCCGCCCTTTGATGCTAAACACATCTTCTACTGACATCAAAAAGGGTTGGTCTTTAGGTCGCACCGGAATGGGAATATAGTCATCTATTGCGTCCATTAGCTTCCAGATGCCACCACACCACTGACATTCCCGCTTACCACAACCACACTCGCCAGCTTTGAGCCCACTCACCCTCACCACTGGTATCTCATCACCGGGGAAACCATACTTACTAAGCAGTTCCCTCATCTCCATCTCCACTAGCTCCAGAAGCTCTTCATCTTCCATCAGGTCTACCTTATGCAGGCAAACTACAATGGCGGGAACTTCCACCTGGCGGGCTAACAAGAGATGTTCTCTGGTCTGGGGCATAGGACCATCGGGGGCACTGACCACCAATATAGCCCCATCCATTTGAGCAGCCCCAGTTATCATATTCTTGATATAGTCAGCATGACCCGGACAGTCAATGTGAGCATAATGGCGTTTTTCGGTCTCATACTCAATATGAGCAATAGCAATGGTTAATCCTCGTGCCTTCTCTTCTGGGGCATTATCAATACTATCAAATGAGCGATACCCGGTGGGACCTATTGTTGCTAACACCTGGGTTATCGCTGAGGTCAATGTTGTCTTGCCATGGTCAACATGACCGATAGTGCCCACATTGCAATGTGGTTTAGTTCGCTCAAATTTCTTTTTAGCCATACTTAACCCCCTTTATTTAAGCCCACAACCAGACTCGAACTGGTGACCCCGTTCTTACCAAGAACGTGCTCTACCTGCTGAGCTATGTGGGCGCTAATCCCATTATACAGTTTATTAAACTATGGTGTCTAGTCTAGCTATATACTTAAGCTATGGTGGAGGGGGTAGGATTCGAACCTACGTAGCCATTTCAGGCGGCAGATTTACAGTCTGCTCCGATTAACCACTCCGGCACCCCTCCCGGTGCCACCATTAAACATCCCAGCCCGAGAGGGGATTCGAACCCACTAACCTACCGATTACAAGTCGGTTGCGCTACCATTGCGCTACTCGGGCATTACCCGGTAAGATTTAGTAACCAACGCTTACTAGCCTGAATATTATAAGAATGAATGATATTAAAAGTCAAGATTGGTAGCGCATACCGGATTCGAACCGGTGATCTCCTCCTTGAGAGGGAGGTGTCCTAAACCCCTAGACGAATGCGCCTTAATAATTATTTGGCTGACCCCTCTGGACAGTTCCCAAACTTTCGTTCGAGAAGAAGCAGCTGATTCCAGCCTTACAGCAATTGCTTATCTCCTATCCAAGACCCACGACATAAGTTTATTGCTTCTCCTGGCATTCGTCAAGCAGTTGTGCTAATCTTGTTGACGATGAACGGAGCTCCCCTCAGTCCTCCGGGGGCGTGAGGATGAAGAAACTATCGTCGATATCAAGATTGACCTCAATTGCCTCACCCTGGATAATTATCTGGCCGCTTTGCTCGTTGCTTGATATCGCCCGGAACG
>JAUWEU010000098.1 GCA_030608125.1 Dehalococcoidia bacterium | reverse complement strand
GGGAAGTGGTAGGAGTTTTCAGGGAAGGATTTAAGCACCTTAAAGCCAGCCCTTTTTGCCTGCTTTTCTAGCTCAAGGTAAGAGAACAGATAGTAGTAGCGATATAGGGTCTTATTCCTTTTTCGCCAGGGTACAACTACCTCCCTTCCACTGAACCAGAATCGGGGTTGCCAACGGTTCCATACGGTAATAAAGGCTTCACCACCCGGCTTTAATATCCGCCTCAGTTCGTTTAGCGCCGCTTGCCTTTCGTCCGTGCCTTTCACATGGTGGTAGGTAGCCACCGAGATTGCCCAGTCAAAGGTTGCGTCAGAATAGGGTAGATGCCTAACATCAGCTAACGACAGGTTTACGGCGAAGTTGAATTTTTGGGAGTATTTTCGGGCAAATTTCAGCATCTCAGCAGAGAAGTCCACCCCACATAGGTTAAAGCCACGCATGAAGGGTAAAAAGTCTGGTCCATGGGCACAGCCAATATTAAGTAACTTTCCCTTCCGCCACCGGTGCGCCAGTGCCTCCAGCTCACTACGAAATATAGACCAGTGCATGAAGTTGTACCAGCTTGGGGCTATCTGATTGAATATATCTTTTGGATTGGTAACCACCTCACCCCCTTTGTCCCCTTTGAGCTTCCTCACATTGGAGGCGACTTTCAAAAGGGCGTTGGTCTCTCTTAGACATCCTTATTTAACCGAACATTAGGTTGTTGTGGTGAGTTTCAATCTGTTAAACTGTTTTTAAGAGAAGTATACTATGAGAAAACTCACTAGGACAATATCTGGCGTTACCCCAGTAGCGGTGATGACCCTGCCGCTGAAGTGCCCGGGACAATGCATATACTGCCCCACCTACGCAACCACACCCCAGAGCTATACTCCAGAGTCACCAGCAGTATTACGAGCTAGAAAATGCAACTATGATGCCAAGAAGCAGGTTAAGCTAAGGCTAAAAGTTCTATCCGAAATGGGGCACCCCACAGATAAGGTTGAGCTAATAGTAATGGGAGGCACTTTTCTGGCTTACCACCAGGATTATCAATACCAATTTATTAAGGATTGCTTTGATGCGCTAAATGGTGAGGAATCAGCTAGCCTAGAAGAGGCAAAGCGACTTAACGAAACAGCTAAACATCGCTGCACCGGGCTGTGCATAGAGACTAGACCTGATTGGTGTCAACAGGAGGAGATAGACAGGATGCTTGAATTTGGCACCACCAGAGTAGAACTGGGGGTTCAGACCTTAGATGACAAAATCTACCGACTGGTCAGGAGAGGGCACAAGGTGGAGGATGTAATTAAAGCCACCACATTGCTCAAGGAACATGGCTTTAAGGTGCACTACCACTGGATGCCGGGGCTGCCTGGCTCAACTCCTGAAAAGGACCTAGAGCTATCAGCGAGGCTATTTAGTGATGCCCACTTTAAACCAGATGGCTTGAAGCTATATCCCACCATGGTAGTAGAGGGCACTGAGCTAGAGAAGTGGTATCAGGATGGGCGCTACCAGCCCTACAATGATGAGACTATGATTAACCTGATTGTTGATATTAAGTCCTTAGTGCCTAAGTATGTCAGAATTTCAAGGGTGCTGCGTGACATCCCATCCAAGTTTATTGTGGGCGGTCTAAAGGATTCGCTGCGGGATGTGGTTAAGCAGCGAATGATGCAGCAAGCGATTGAATGTAAGTGCATCAGGTGTCGAGAGTATGGTCACCGAGCCCAAAGAGGCTGGGAAATAGGTCAGCCTCATATGGTAAGGATGGACTATGAAGCTTCAGGCGGTAAGGAGATTTTCCTGTCCTTTGAGGATGAAAATGAGACGCTATTTGGCTTGCTACGGATGAGGATTCAATCTAAGTCCATAGCTAAGCTAGAGGAGGAGACCAAGGGAAATTTAGCCCTGATAAGGGAATTACATATATATGGTCCTGAGGTTCCCCTCAGCCAGCAAGCCCCAACCGCAGCTCAGCATAAGGGTTTGGGTAAGGCATTACTAAGGGAAGCTGAGCGAATTGCTGGTGAGGAGTTTCATGTGGAGCGAATGGTAGTCTTGAGTGGAATTGGAGCTAAGGAATACTACCACTCTGAGTTTGGCTACAGCTCACAGGGAGACTATATGGTGAAAACCCTGGCTCAGCCACCAGCATCTCCTTAATTTTTTTCACCCGGGCTATCTACTTGCCCTTCAGGTAATTTATAGCCCATTGGATAGCATCCTCTCCGATAAGCTCAAGCTCATAGTCAGGGTCTATCCCTTCACCCTCTATGAGGCGACCATTGGGGGTGAGCCAGTAAGCGGTAGTAATATATAATCCTGAACCATCTTTAAGCTGACGCAAGGTATTGACACTGCCCTTGCCGTAGGTACTAGTACCAGCAATAGTGGCGCGAGCATGGTCTTGGAGAGCTCCAGCCAATACCTCGCTGCCGCTAGCACTGTAGCCATCTACTAGAACAACTAAGGGCAGATTGGTAGTTACTCCGTTGGGCTTAACTGTCAAAGGGGTAGACTTTCCTCGATTATCCACTACATTGACAACCACGCCCGCCTCCAAAAAGCGGCTAGCCACATCAACTACTGTCTGCAGTAGGCCACCGGGGTTACTGCGTAGGTCAAGGATAATGCCCGTAGCTGCTTCCTGGGTTATACTCTCCAGCACAGGGGATAGCTCTTTGTTGGTGTCCTCAGAAAAATTGGTGATATTAATATAAGCGATATCTCCCCTCATCTCAAAGCGGATGCTGGGCACCTCGATTTCAGCTCTAACTATTTCAATTTCCTGAGGTTCGCTCTCCCCCTGGTGAAGGATAAGGAGCCTGACCGATGTCCCCTTTTTCCCGCGAATGCAAAGCACAGCC
>JAUWEU010000015.1 GCA_030608125.1 Dehalococcoidia bacterium | reverse complement strand
GCTCAGTTACTTGATGGCACTCTAACGGTACAATCTGAACCGGGTAGAGGGACAACAGTAACTGTAGTTATACCAGCATAGCGCATTCACGAGTATTGTAACAGGAGGGGCCTGAATCGGTAATCGCAAACGCAATGGCTTCCGAATTAAACAGTTCATCGTGTGACCCAACAATTTCCTACATTGTGCAATCGTTACTCGTCAGGATGGTACGACAACCCCTTCTTCACCCACTTCTCTTTGAGAGATAACGGATTCGATGCCGATGGGGTTCCACCACGCAGAAAAGCCTTTTGAGTTCCTCCTCTTTATGTTCTACGAGAAGGCGCTTAGGTTCATGATGAACCGCTTCGAGCGCTGCTGGCCTCCCTCGCAAAAGGACTACTCCTGGTGACTCTTCGGGTTTCAGAAAGGCGAGCGCACCAAAACCTTTGTCCCTTGTAAGTAGCAACCTGTCGGTGTCCCTGGCCTTCTTCAGAAGCTCTTCATCACCTGCCTGCTCCATCCCTATTTGCTTAGCCGTCACCACATCATGGTTCTCTTTCCTCAACCACTCAATTGTCATGTAGTAGACGTCCTGATCCGTCAGGAGCTGCATTACGAGGTCTCCACATGAATCTCTTCCGACCGCACCAGTTCAGCCGCATATTTAGCACAAGCCTTCACATCCTCAATCTCTAAGTCGGGATAGTATTTCTCGATAATCTCCTTGAAGGGGCTTCCTTCCTGAATCAATCCAAGGACATCTTCTACAGGGATTCGTGTACCAGCTACGCATGGCTTCCCAAAGTGTATACGATGGTCAATCGCGATTCGTTCTCTATGGCTTGTCTCATTTGCCATCGTTTCCTCCTCGGCCACATCAGGCTGTGGTCAGGCATTTTTTAGCTCTTGCCAATGCGGAACATCTTGGTACCGCAGGTGGGGCATACACCCTGAGTCGCCGGCTTACCATTCTTCATGGTTATCGCCTTAGTGTCCTTCATCTCCTTCTTGGCTCGGCATTTCACGCAATACGCTTGCACGTTGACCTCCTTAACTCTTATTCATAAAGCAGGATAGCAGATATAGGCAGAGGCGTCAACGCTGGAGCCAGGGGTGGGTGACCCCTGGGGGTAACGCAGATGCCGAGAGAGGAGCACTGGCACATAGAGTATAGTCTGCAACAATCGTATAGATAGACTCATAGATAGTATAGATAGAATAGAATTGATGGCGATGTTTGGAAAGACCGGCCGTGCGATTTTGACAGAACCAGGCTCGTTTTGACCGGGGGAGACGGCTGAACAAGAGAGAAGAAAGTGCAATTCTAAGCTCAGTTTGGCTTGCTCACACCTCTTTCATTTCCAGTGTCCTGTCAATCCGAGCGTTGGACGCGTGTCCACCCAACTAACTCATCGTCTTAAACTTCTTTCGACATAGCTTGCAGCTAAACACCTTCTACCTCCTTGAGCCACAAGCGGAAGCCCACTGGTGGAAGCCCACTTCGCTACTTTTACTATAAGAAAATAAGCTGTGGTTGGCGGTAGTTTTGAGGCATTTCTAGCCTCGCAAGAGGCCCTGTCCCACCAGCCTACCTTACTCAGAAAGGGTGCCTGCATATTCACTGGGTGCGTATTCACTGGCACGAATTCACTTGCCGTATTCACAAGTGAACGCCACTGGTGAATTGGCTGCCAGTGGTTTGACCGATAAAGCAGCTATTATGACCGGAGGCAGGAAAATCGAACTGCTGTCTCTGCCGCTATCGTAAACAGAGTACCCTCAGTCGTCACCTGGAAGCTGCGAACATCGCTAACGCGACTGAACATAAGACAATATTGTTAACAGAAGTAATTTGCCCTAAACTCAGATAGCCTCCAGTTTCAGTGTCAAACTTCATTAGCCCGTTTACCATATGGTTTACCATACCGTTTACCATATATGGTTTACCCGGTTATATCAGTAACTATTTCCCCAAAATCGTAGCTAATTCAGGGGGGAGGAGCCCCCTTTAAATAGATACAGAAAAGTAAAGGTGACTGATGGTGGCAGGGAGCATCCAAGGCTTGAGATTGAAGCGTACCAGGCACAGGTAGTGCGACGTATCTTTGAAAACGTTATCAAAGGTAAGGGTCTGATAGACATCTCTAAAGGGCGTTTGTCACACTACACCCGAAGAGAGTCTCCAGTAACTACCTGCTGAGTGGTCTGGCAAAGTGTGGATACTGTGGTAAAGCTCTCATCGGACAGGATGCCAAGGAGGGCAGGTTCCATTACTACGTGTGTGGTACTCTATAGAAAAAGGGTATGGGCTCATGCCCGGCTCGATATACCAACAGCAGCAAGCTTGAGCAAGCGGTAATCTGTAAGATAAAAGAACATATCATAAGTTATGAGAACCTAAACAAGCTGGTACATCTAGTAAACGAAGAGATGGACGCCGCAGCCGGTGAGTACCGGGAGCGCCCGAATGTCATTTCTGTGGAGATAGATAATGTTAATCAGCGTCTGGAGAGATTGTATGATGCTCTGGAAACCGGTAGTTTGCAGCTCTCTGATCTGGCGCCTCGGATCCAGTGTCTTAGGCAACGCCAGGAACAACTACATACGGCACGGTGGGAACTGGAAAACCTGCTTTCCGATAGAAAGGTAGAGCTTGCCGACCTGGAAACAGTGAAAGATTACGTGGAAGACTTACGAAATCTACTTGAAGAAAGTCCACTGGCTGAGAGGAGATCCTTTATCAAGAGCTTCATCAGGGAAGTGAGAGTTACCGGTACTGAGGTCTTGCTTACCTACAATATGCCACTTTCAGCAGGTTCTTTATCCGAGGAAACTCTCGTAGTTCCCCCTATTGTACACTATGGTGGGCGATACTGGACTTGAACCAGTGACCTCTGCGATGTCAACGCAGCGCTCTAACCAACTGAGCTAACCGCCCACTGAAATAATAATTCTACTAGATGCATTCCCTGTCGTCAACTCGCTGTCCTCGTCCAATATCTTGGTGATACTTAAGAAACTCTTTGGGCTTAAGGTAGCATTTTCAGGGGAGGCGCCAACTCGCTCATTTATCTTTATCTACCTCTCCATTATAGGCTGATTTAGGTGTTATTCCTCTGGCTATGGCTGCCGCTACGATAGCCTTGGTTATATCACCAGCTATAAAGGGAATGGTTCCCATCATTAGAAGCTGGGAGAGGATAACCGCTTCCCCTTTAACCAGGCTTAGCCACAAGTGCAGTTGGAGCAAGCCTGGTATATGAATCAGAATAAAGTTGGCAAAAAGCATAAGCCCGAGCATACTAAAAAAGCTTCTCGACCTAATATACTTATCGGTGAAGTGACCTAAGAACATGGCAGCCAAGATAAAACCTATTATATATCCCCCGGTGGGACCAGCAAGGTAACCCAAGCCACTGGACCAGCCAGTAAACCAGGGGAGTCCGGCAGCGCCCAGCCCAGCATAGAGGGCTAGGCTTGCGCCTCCCCACCACCTGCCCAAGACCACACCAGCCAGGAGTACAGCAAAGGTCTGTCCTGTTACTGGCACCGGGCTCCAAGGAACTGGGATTCTAATTTGAGCAGCAAGTCCAGTAAGACAAGCTATACCAAGGGCTAAGGCTAGCTTCTTCGGTATGCTAAGCTCATACCTCCAACGGAACACATCATATTTAGCCTGGTTGATTCTAGCAGCTACTTCCAAGTTACCCTCCCTATTCTCTAGGATTTCATATTTTGGCACTATTTACTTGGCTTCTGACTCCCTATAATGGCAATCTCTATGTTCTTGCCGCAATGGGGGCAGGTTATATCAAAGGTAATAGGCTGGTTCATTACTCGTTCAACAACGGCGGTAATCATTGAGTCAATATTATCTAAACGACGGTCTAACATATCCAGGCGCTGTTTAACATGTTCAATGTCCAGCGCTTCTTCCTTGCTTTCCACATTGGGTTCAGTTTCCTGTGCCAAAGCTACACCCCCAGAGATTATAATCAGTTAATTATATGTGGCTGGTGGTGCTATGTCAAAGTTTATTTATACTGTTCATCAACCTCACCCCCTTAATACCCCACTCCATAAAAAGGAGAGGGGGAAGAGACTTTAGAGAGGGGTGAAGCCCCTCTCTTATCTACACTCCCCCTTCCCTTAATAAGGGAAGGGGGCAGGGGGATAGGTTACTAAAAAATTCAAAGAAATATTGATTTACACAAGCTGGATGGCGTATAATATTTTTAGAGGTAAGTAACACATTTTATATTAAACATAAAGGAGGTATCAAATGCCTGAGGAAGTAATCGGAAAGGTGAGCGACTTCTTTTCCAGACCTGTAGTAGCTGGCATTGCGCTAACAGGGACTCTAAAACTGGGCGACAAAATCCATATCAAAGGTCATACCACTGATATTGAAATAACTGTTGACTCTATGCAGATTAACAATGTGGATGTTAAAGAGGCTAAAGCCGAAGATGCTGTTGGCATCAAGGTTAGCGAGCGGGTAAGGAGGGGGGATACAGTCTATAAGGTTATCGATTAAAGTAAATATCCGGTGATTCCGCTAGAGTTATAGGAAGTGGAAATGACGGTAAAGGTATTGATTGAGCGCCATGTGAAAGAGGGTAAAGAAGGGGATTTAATTGAGCTGCTGAATAAATTACGAACTGAATTAATTTCACAGCCAGGCTATATCTCAGGTGAGCTGCTTCAAAGCATGGAGGATAAATCTACTATTTTGGCTCTTAGCACCTGGCTAAGTGCACTTGATTGGAAGTCTTGGGAAGGTAACCCCCAGCGCCTAGAAATTGAATCAGGGATTGAACCGCTATTAACTGAATCACCAAAGTTAACTATAGCTACTTCTCTTTAAGAGCTATGCTCCTCATTAAGTTAGCCATCTCTATGGCATTCACCGCAGCTTCAAAGCCTTTATTCCCCTCTTTAGTTCCCGCCCGCTCAATGGCTTGCTCTAGGCTATCAGCCGTGATTACACCATAGATGACAGGCAACCCAGTCTCCAAAGCCACCTTGGCAATGCCCTTAGTAACCTCAGAAGCAATGTATTCAAAGTGAGGTGTCCCGCCACGAATCACAGCCCCAAGGCAGATAACAGCATCATACCTCTTAGTTTCAGCTAATTTCTTGGCTATCAGTGGAATTTCAAACGAGCCCGGTACCCGGGCAATATCTATATTCTCCTGGCTAACACCATGGCGAAGCAGAGCATCCTGTGCCCCCTCAAGCAATCTCCTGGTAATAAACTCGTTAAAACGGGAGATAACCAGCCCAAATTTCAGCCCTTCCCCCAGTAGCATACCTTCAAAATGGTTGTTCATTATTTTCTCCTCTTCTCAGTAGTGTTTGGTATTTGCAACAGATGCCCTAATTTTTTCTGCTTTATCTCCAAGTAATGGCGGTTATACGGATTGGGGGAGGTGATAACAGGTAATGTCTCTAACACCTTTAGCCCATAACCCTCTAAACCTATTACCTTTTTGGGATTGTTGGTGAGCAGTCGGATAATATGTAAACCTAAATCAGCCAGGATTTGGGCACCTATACCATAGTCTCGCAGGTCTGGAGCGAATCCTAAAGAGAGGTTAGCCTCTACTGTATCCAGTCCCTTATCTTGGAGAGCATAAGCCCGAATCTTATTATGGAAGCCAATGCCCCTTCCCTCCTGCCTCATATACAGGAAAACACCTCGTCCCTCCTGAGCAATACTCTGCATTGCCAGAGTAATCTGCTCACCGCAATCACAGCGAAGGCTACCAAATATGTCGCCAGTAAGGCATTCACTATGAACCCGGACTAACACCGGTTCCTCGGTAGATATATCCCCCATCACTAAGGCTATGTGTTCATTAGGGTCTATATCACTTTTATAGGCAATAGCAGTAAACTCACCGTATTTTGTTGGTAACTTAGCCTCAGCCACTCGGTGCACTAGCTTTTCATGGCGACGGCGATAGATGATGAGGTCGGCTACAGTTACAATTTTAATCCCATACTTCTCTGCCATTACTGCAAGTTGAGGTAACCGAGCCATAGAGCCATCTTCATTCAGAATCTCACAGATAACTCCTGCCGGATAAAGACCAGCCAGTCTGACTAAATCAACTATCGCCTCAGTATGCCCCGCCCGCACCAGAACACCACCGTCTCTTGCCCGTAGTGGAAACATGTGCCCCGGTCGAGCTAAATCCTCAGCTTTAGTAGCCGGGTTAACTACTGCTTTTACTGTCTCAGCTCTGTCTGCTGCTGAAATACCGGTGCTTACTCTGTGTTTAGCTTCAATAGACACAGTAAAGGCGGTGGAAAACCTTGAGGTGTTATCTCCTACCATTAACGGAATCCCCAATTCGTCTAATCGCTGACCGATAATGGGCAGGCAAATAAGTCCTCGGGCGTACTTGGTCATAAAGTTGATTGCCTCATCAGTAACCTTCTCGGCAGCTATAGCCAGGTCACCCTCGTTTTCTCTATCCTCATCATCAACTATAATGATAAACTTGCCTGCTTTTATGTCCTCAATAGCTTCAGTAATAGTTGATAACCCCATACTTGCTCCCTCATCAAAAACAGAGTAAATTAACTGACCAGAAACCCGTGCTTTTGTAAAAAATCGGTAGTTATGCCAGCGCTGTGAGGCTGGCTAAGCTGTTCCACATATTTAGCAATAATATCTACCTCCAGATTAACCAGGTCACCCACCTGCCGGTTACCTAAAGTAGTATGCTCCCGGGTGTAGTCAACAACAGAAATCTGAAATGAGCCAGTATTTTTAGCCACCACAGTTAAGCTAACCCCCTCAACAGCAATAAAACCTTTGTCTACTATGTAGCGCATCATCTCGGGGGAAGTTTCAAATCTAATGAGCATTGTCTTACCATCCCAGGTAACCGAGGCTACTCTTCCTGTATCATCCACGTGACCCTGGACTAAATGCCCTCCCAAGCGTCCCCCTAAAGTTAAAGCTCTCTCCAGATTAACTCTATCTCCCACTCTCAATAGACCAAGGTTGGCCCGCATTAATGTCTCCGGCATTATATCAACAGAGAATGAATTAGCCTTAAAATTGGTTATGGTCAGGCATACCCCATTAACAGCCATACTTCCGCCAAGCTCTATTCCCTGGAGAGCATCACTGGTGGCGATAACAAGATTTCGGCGTGTTGCCGAAGTAATCTTACCTACCTCTTCTATAATCCCGGTAAACACTCCTACCTCCTGACATATCCACTAATCATCAAATCTTTACCCAATTTCTCAACCTTAATACGCTCTAGTTTGAATGAGTTTACCACTTTATCAACCCCGTTACCAGCCACAGCCGTCTTTGCCGTCTTACCACCAATTATGATAGGGGAAATAAAGGCAATAACCTTATCTACCAGCCTATAGTCAAAGAGAGAACCAAGTAGAATGCCACCACTTTCAACTAAGACACTGGTAATTTCCCATTCTCCCAGCGCTTCTAGCAACTTCTCCAGGTCTACCAGCCCTTCAGCCGAGGGTAATTCTATTAGTTCAGCCCCAACCTGAGCCAAAGCTGTTGCCTCTTCTGGGTTAACAAGCCTGCCTACTGCCAGAAGTGTTTTACCTGGCTCGCTAAATACGCGAGCGGTTAATGGGGTGCGCCCTTTACTATCTACAATTACCCTGAGAGGTTGTTTCCTAGCCGTTCCTCCCTTTCCGCCACACCTAGCGGTGAGGTGAGGGTCATCAGCCAGAACAGTATTGACTCCGGCCATAATAGCATCAGTGGTATAACGCAGATTATGAACATACTTCCTTGCCTCTTCACCACTAATCCATTTAGAATCACCGCTTTTGGTAGCAATCTTGCCGTCCAGGCTTAGAGCAAACTTGGCCGTAACAAAGGGCATGCCGGTAGTAATGAATTTGGTATAGGCTTCATTAACCTCTCTAGCCTTAGCCTCATGTTTACCCATATATACCTTAATGCCTTTTCTCTCCAGTTCGTCCTTGCCTCGCCCTGAAACTAAGGGATTTGGGTCAAGCATAGCTAAATGAACCTCAGTAATGCCAGCGGCAATGATTGCCTGACTACAGGGTGGAGTCCGACCATAATAGCAGCATGGCTCCAAGGTAACATACATCACTCCCCCTCGGGCTTGTTCGCCGGCTTGCTTCAAGGCTACTACCTCGGCATGCCAAGAGCCTGGTGGTTGGGTATAGCCCTGTCCCACAATTACATCATTGTTAACTACCACCGCCCCTACCGCTGGGTTAGGGCTAACCTGCCCTAGAGCTAATTTAGCCAGGGAAAGTGCCTGCTCCATATAGTCCATACTGTGGTCATTCTAGCACCTCCTTTTGAAAAAGTGCAACACAACCTAAAGTTGACAGGCACGGCAAATACTAGCCGAATGAAGACTGATAAGGTATAATGGTGATTAAAAAGGAAGTATCAAATGAGGGCTTATCTTCGTGACACTATAGCCATCTTTATAATGGCTATAGTAATCTTCTTACTACTACAAGCCACAGTCCAGAGTTGTCCCATTGTAGGTTCTTGCATGGAGCCTACCCTTCAAGAAGAAGGACAACGACTATTAATAAATAAGGTTGTTTATCATTTTCATGAGCCTGAGCGAGGCGATATAATTGTATTTCATCCACCTCATAAACCCCAAAAAACACCCCCTTATATTAAGCGCATCATTGGTTTACCCGGTGATACTATAGAGATAAAAGGAGGGGTGGTATATATTAATGGTTCGCCATTATATGAACCTTATGTTGAGAACCCTGCCAGTTATACTGTCCCCAAGCATGAAATCCCGGAGAACGAATATTTTGTCCTCGGTGACAATCGCCCTAATGCTGATGATTCCCATAATGGCTGGACAGTGCCACGCCAAAATATAGTTGGCAAAGCCTGGTTATCAATCTGGCCGCCAAGTACTTGGGGGCTGGCGCCTAACTATTCCTTACCGGAGCAATTAGCCAGCTATTAGGGGTAGATTGAAGGGGGTGAGGTTGATAGAAAGTGTAGAAGAAATCTTTCAAAAATCAGGAGCTATACTTAAGGGGCACTTTCTGCTCGCCTCCGGGCTGCATTCCCCTATCTATTGGGAGAAGTTCCGAGTTTTGCAATTCCCCAGCTACACTGAGCAGCTTTGCCGTATGATTACTACTCACTTCCAGAAGCAAAGAATTCAGGTTGTAGCTGGACCGACTACTGGTGGTATTATCCTTGCTTTTGAAGTGGCTAGGCAGTTAGGAGTGCGTGGCATATTTGCTGAAAAGGAAGGTACCACGGAAAGGGCTTTTAAGCGAGGTTTCAGCATTAGCCGTGGTGAACGAGTTCTCATCGTCGATGACATCCTTACTACCGGTAACTCCATTGGCGAAGTTATGGCGGCAGTAACTAAGCCAGGCGGCATAGTAGTCGGTATAGGGGTATTGGTTGATCGCTCCGAGCAAAAGCTTGAATTTGGAGTTCCCCTTTTTAGCTGTCATCGTGCCCTAACTCCAACCTATAGCCCCTCGGATTGTCCCTTGTGTGCTGCCCGAATCCCCTTGGTCAAACCTGGTGGCAGCCAAAGTCCACCAGACTAAGAACTTCTGCCAAACTCCTTTCTCAACTGCCCTGAGCTGATGCGAATCATTGTCGGTCTACCGTGGGGGCAGGTATTGGGAATGGATGTCTGCTCCAGTTGCCGGATAAGTTCACG
>JAUWEU010000024.1 GCA_030608125.1 Dehalococcoidia bacterium | reverse complement strand
GAGGTTTTTAATGGGGTAGTGGAAATAAAGTCAATTGCTCGTGAAGCTGGCTACCGAAGTAAGGTAGCTGTAGCCGCACGCCAAGAGGGCGTTGACCCAGTTGGTTGCTGTGTTGGCTTGCGCGGCATCAGGATACAGAATATTGTCAGCGAGTTAAATGGCGAAAAGATAGATGTTGTTATGTGGGACCCAGGTGCCTCAGTCTTTATTACTAATGCTCTTAGCCCAGCCCGGGTATTAGATGTTGAGTTGGATGATGCCGAAGAGGTAGCTACTGTAGTTGTCCCTGATCAGCAGCTTTCATTAGCTATTGGTAAAGAGGGGCAGAATGTTAGACTGGCGGCTAAACTCACCGGGTGGCGAATTGACATCAAGAGCGCTTCTGAGGCTGAGGCAGAAAAGCTGGCAGAAGCTAAGCTTTTAGCTGAGGCGGAGGAAGAGGTTGCGGTTGGTGAGGAGCTTCCTGCTGAAATACCAGCTACTGCTGACTCAACTGTAGCCTTTGCCGAGTCGGCAGAAGAAGCGGCTGAGCCTCTACCAGCGCTTGAGGCGGTTCCTTTTAAACCGCTTGAATCGCAAGTAGCAGTGGAAAAACCTCGGCTCCGGTTTGCTGAGGATATTTTGGTACCTGTACCGGCTAAGCCTGAGGCTAAGTCAAAGAAGAGGAAAAAGAAAGACAATCAGGGTAAGAAAAGTGCTGATGATGGCATCAGGCTGAGGAAGCTACGCCGAGAGTCGGAGATTGATACAGATATAGGTGATGAAGAGTATTAGGCATATACCGCAGCGGACATGTGTGGTTTGTCGTAAGGTAAGACCTAAACGGGAGTTAATTCGCTTGGTGCGTATTTCTGATGGGGAGGTGGAGGTTGATACCAGTGGCAAGAAAGTGGGGCGTGGTGCTTATTTATGTCCGGTGGAGGAGTGCTGGGAAATGGGGCTAAAGGGTGGTCGGCTGGAGCATGCTTTGCGTACCACCCTTAGCCAGGATAATCGGCAACAGCTAATTAAGACCGCTGAAAAACTATGTTTTTCAGCCAGGGCTGAGAAGTTCTGACAAGATTTCTCGTAAGGAGTCAATCAGTGGCAAGGGTGAGCAAATCAGGTGAAATTATAGAACAATCGGGCGAGGAAGTTAGCGGTGGTCTTTCTTCAGCGGAGAAACACTTAATTGAGATTCCCCACTCCTTAAGTGTGAGGCAGCTGGCTGACCTCCTCGGGATAAGTGCCATAGATATTATCAAGCAACTGATGAGAAATGGCATTATGGCTAATATTAACCAGGTCATTAACTATGAAGCAGCGGCTGCTGTAGCTACAAACCTTGGTTATGAAGTCCACCCGGAGCCTCGGACAGCTCAAAGACTGGCTGGCGCCATTAGGGAGGTTAAGAGGCATCAACGGCTCCGAGACGAGGAACTTGGTAGTCTGCGACCACGACCTCCTGTGGTTACTATTATGGGGCATGTTAATCACGGTAAGACTAGATTACTTGATGCTATCAGGCAAACTAATGTAATGGACACTGAAGCTGGTAGCATTACTCAGCATATTGGTGCTTATCAGGTGGAGATTAACGGGCAGAAGATTACCTTCTTAGATACCCCTGGGCATGAAGCCTTTACTGCAATGCGAGCTCGTGGCGCCCAGGTAACCGATATCGCTATTTTGGTAGTAGCCGCTGATGATGGGGTAATGCCGCAGACTTTAGAAGCTATAGACCATACCAAGGCGGCTGGGGTGCCTATCGTAGTAGCTATTAATAAGATTGATAAGCCCGAAGCTAATGCTGAGCTGGTTAAGCGGCAGCTAGCTGATGTCGGCTTGCTTATTGAGGAGTGGGGAGGTGATATAGTCTGTGTTCCAATTTCAGCTAAAGAGAAAATAGGCATCTCTGACTTGTTGGAAAACCTTTTGGTTGTGGCTGAGGTGGAGAACCTTCAGGCAAACCCGTCTCGACCAGCGGTTGGAGTAGTTGTCGAAGCTGGGCTGGATAAAACGAAGGGACCATTAGCTACAGTGCTAGTTCATACCGGAACCTTAAGGCTGGGTGATACTATAGTGGTTGGTATCACATGGGGTAGGGTAAAGGCTATGTTTAATGATATGGGTAAGCAGGTGAGGAAAGCTGGGCCAGCTACCCCGGTTGAAATCCTTGGCTTAAATAGTGTGCCTCAAGTGGGGGATACCCTGACTGCTGTAGCTGGCGAACACCAGGCACAGACCTTGATACAGAAGTGTCAGCAAGAGAGGGAGCAACGACCTTCGGTGAGTCTTAGTAATCTCCTTGACCAAATAAATGCCGGTCAGGTAAAAGAGCTTAATGCTATTCTTAAAACTGATGTTCAAGGTAGTATTGAACCGATAGTAAGCTCTTTGGAACAGTTAGGGACAGAGGAAGTTCGGGTCAGGGTTATACATAGTGGCAGTGGCAATGTTACTGAGAGTGATGTTATGTTAGCTATTGCGTCTAAGGGGCTTATTGTTGGTTTTGGTACTGGCATTGAGCCAGGAGCACGGCGACTGGCTGATACGGAAGGTATAGATATCCGTTACTATGATGTCATTTACAATTTGGTAGATGATGTCGGCAAGGCTCTTAAAGGCATGTTGGAGCCCACATATAGCGAGGTTATTGATGGGCGGGCTGAGGTGCGGGCTATCTTCCCTGGTAGGAAAAAGGTGAGGGTAGCTGGGGTCTATGTTACTGAAGGAAAGGTAACTCGGGGTGTCTTAGTTAGAGTGCAGCGTCAAGAACAAATGGTGTGTGAATCTATTGTTGGCAGCCTGAGGCGGTTTAAGGAAGATGTTAAAGAAGTGGCTGCCGGCTATGAATGCGGAGTGGGCATAGAAGATTTTTATGAGTTTCAAGTTGGCGACATACTGGAGTTTTTCAGAAGGGAGAAAGCGGGCTAAATTATGACACGCCGTATTGAACGGGTAAATAGTCTCATTCGCCAAGAAATTAGTGAGTTACTTCAGCGCCAGGTCAAAGACCCACGACTTGGCAGTTTTGTTGCTGTAACCGAGGTTTCCACCTCACCTGACATGAGGTATGCCAAGATATTCATAAGTCGCATCGGCAGCGACGAAGGAAAACAAGAGACACTAAGCGTATTAGCTGCCGCTTCGGGTTTTTTCCGTAAGGAGTTGGCTAGGCGTCTGAGGTTACGACGTATCCCTGAACTAAGCTTTCAGTGGGATGATTCTATTGAGCGGGGAGCCAACCTCCTTAAGCTGATTGATGAGGTTAGTGTAGATAGCACGCCTGACCAGCATAGGCATTGACTGTGGATGGCATATTAAATATTAATAAGCCTCAGGGGGAGACCTCGTTTAGCATTGTGGCTATGGTGAAACGGCTGACGGGAGTGCGGCGCGTTGGACATGCCGGCACTCTTGACCCAGCGGCAACAGGCGTGTTACCTATTTGTCTCGGTCAGGGAACGCGTGTCGTTGAGTTTTTGGTAGATGCGACCAAGGTTTACCGGGCTCAGATTGAGCTGGGTGTGGCTACAGATACCTATGATGCCAGCGGTAAGATTATTCAAAGAGGAGACCCCTCCGGGATTACTCAACAACAGTTGGAGTCAGCACTTGCTTCGTTCTGTGGTTTAATACCGCAGACGCCTCCAATGTATAGTGCCGTGAAGCATCATGGTAAGCGACTTTACCAATTGGCACGAGCTGGCATTAAGGTTGAGAGGAGAAGCAGGCTGACTAGAATCCACCTTATTGAGCTTGTAGACTGGCAACCGCCGGTAGTTACCATAGAAGTAGTATGTGGTAAGGGCACCTATATCCGCTCACTAGCTCATGATTTAGGGCAGGTGCTGGGTTGTGGTGCTAATTTGAAAAGCCTAACCCGCTTACGCTGTGGTCTTTTTGATATAAAGGACGCAGTTTCAATACCTCAACTTGAGTATGCCTTTCGTTATGGCTACTGGCAACGCTTTGTCCATCCTATAGATGTTGTGCTTTTACATTGGACAGCTATGATTGTTAGCCAAGCTACCGGACGGACTATAAAGAATGGGTGCTCCGTGGTTTTGGGCAATGGTTACCTTGAGCAGAATCTGGCGGCATCGTCTTCTTTTGAGAATCGTTGCCGAGCGTATACCTCTGACGGATGTTTTTTAGGCGTGTTACGCTTCAACCCTGAAGCAGGGCAATGGCAACCAGAAAAGGTTTTTCAGCACTCTTATCGCTGATTGCCAACTTAAATCCAGTTTTTGGTAAGTAAAGTAATTTAAAATGTCTTGACAGCTTGCCTATAATTGGAATATAGTTCAACCGATGTAAAAAAGGAGGTAGCAAGAAGTGCAAGCGTATTGTTTTAAGTGTAGAAAGAAGGTAGAGATAAAGAATCCCCAGAAGGTTACCCTGAAAAATGGGAGACCGGCAACACGAGGACTCTGCCCTGCATGTGGGACCAAAGTTTTTAGAATTGGTCAAGGCTAACTTAAACTGCTGAAAAACTATGTTTTTCAACAATCTGATTTAGCAGTTGATTTCACGGGGCTGAGGGTATGGTGTCCCTTATATGAGTCCTAACAGGTAAAGGTAAATTTTTGATTAATGCCTGGGGATTCGTAATCAGGACCTGACGGCAAGTGGCATCATCTAGACCAGCACCATGAACAATGGCATCAGTTTTGCTGGGCTGAAGAGGTGATATGTCCAGTGGTAAGGCAGTGACCTTTTTGGCACTAATTTCTATGAAGATGCTATTGGGAGCTTTAATTTTGTTTCTTTCAGGTTCGGAAGACCGGGGTAAGCTAAGATATCAATATGGGGACTGTGGAGTGCAGTTGGGTTGGTGCCCTTTTCGACCGATTCTACGATTGTTTCACCGTGAACTACCACAATACATGTTCTGGTTCTTTAGCCCTTTTGGCTGTTTCAGCGATGGCTTGGACAGGAACACGGGTAAGTTCTGTACCAGGAAAGGCTAAGATGTCCCAGTTTTCACCCCTTACTAAAATTGGGGCAGTAATTTAATCTGTGATGTTGACAGTTGAGAATAACATAAGTAGGATAACCACGGTAGCCTTTCTGTTATTAGAAAGGAGAGCGAATAAGTCTTGGGTAAAATAAATGTAGCCATAATAGGGGTGGGTAATTGCGCCTCATCATTGGTTCAGGGTGTTTATTACTATAGGAAGGCGAAAGAGACTGAATTTGTGCCCGGGCTTATGCATGTTAATCTGGGGGGATACCATGTAAGCGATATCAATTTCGTAGCTGCCATTGATATTGATAAGAACAAAGTGGGCAAGGACTTGGCGCAGGCAATTTTTACTCAGCCTAATAATACATTTAAATTCTGTGAGGTGCCGGCTACAGGGGTTAAGGTTCAGCGGGGTATGACCCATGATGGTTTGGGCAAGTATCTGTCTCAAATTATTCAGAAGGCGCCAGGTCCAACAGCCGACATAGTTAAAATCCTTAAGGAAACCCAAACCGATATGGTGATTAACTTTTTGCCGGTTGGTAGTGAAGAGGCAACCAAGTGGTATATTGAGCAGGTGCTGACGGTTGGCTGTGGCTTTATCAACTGTATCCCGGTTTTTATCGGTCGAGAGAAGTATTGGCAGGAGCGCTTTGCTGAAAGAGGGCTTCCCGTTATCGGTGATGATATAAAATCTCAGGTTGGAGCCACTATTATCCACCGTGTCCTTACTCGGCTGTTTAGAGACCGTGGGGTTAGACTGGAGCGAACCTATCAATTAAACTTTGGTGGTAACATGGACTTCTATAATATGTTAGAGCGCGAGCGTCTTGAGTCCAAGAAAATATCTAAAACTACCTCGGTTACCTCTCAACTGGACTACCAGCTTGACCCTGATAACATCTATGTCGGTCCCAGTGACTATGTCCGCTGGCTGGATGACCGTAAGTTTTGCTATATTAAAATGGAAGGGCGAACCTTTGGTGATGTGCCTCTGAACCTGGAGTTAAAACTTGAGGTGTGGGACAGCCCCAATTCAGCCGGGGTGGTTATTGATGCTATAAGATGCTGTAAACTTGCCCTAGACCGAGGACTTAAAGGGGTACTGGTAGCTCCCTCTGCCTACTTTATGAAATCACCGCCTATTCAATATACCGATGACGAGGCTCGCCAGATGGTGGGAGAGTTCATTACTGGTGAGCAGCCAGCTTCTGAGTAAATCTGTGGGGAAGGTTTAGCAGCTACGAATGAAGATAGCATTGGTCTCCCCTTATGACTTTGCTTACCCCGGCGGTGTTGCCAATCATATTTCCGCACTAGAGTATCAGCTTACCAAGATGGGTCATGAGGTTAAGGTCATTGCTCCCGCATCTAAAGTGGTTCCTGATTTTGGTGATAAGTTCATACCTATTGGTAAGCCTCGACCTATTCCCACTAGTGGTTCAATTGCTCGTATTACTATATCACTCAGGCTAGCCTCTAGAATAAAGGCAGTACTGGCTGAAGAAAATTTTGATATTATTCACCTTCACGAACCTTTTATGCCTATGCTTTGTACTGCTGTATTACGGTTCTCAAATACTGCCAATGTGGGTACTTTTCACGCCTTTCAACACAGCCTGGGATATCTTGCCCGTCTCTGGTCTGGATATAACTTTGGCAGACCTATTAGCACTATAATGTTGAAGAGACGGGCTCGCAAGCTTAATGGCAAAATTGCAGTGTCAAAGCCAGCCATGGAGTTTGCCAGTAAGTATGTGCCTGGATACTACACTGTTATCCCTAATGGCATAGATTTAGACCATTTTTCTCCTAATGTATCGCCAATTGATGAATTCTGTGACGGGAAGGTGAATATCCTGTTTGTTGGTCGTCTGGAAAAACGGAAAGGCGTGAACTATCTGCTTGGAGCTTATAAGCGAGTTAAACAAGAAATTTCTAACACGCGACTTATTATAGTAGGTCCTGGTACCAGACTGCGTGGCAAGTATGAGAAGCAGGTTAAGCGCAGTGGCTTAAAGGATGTTGTTTTTGTTGGTCATGTTTCCTATGATGAATTACCTAGATATTATAGGACTGCCGACATTTTTTGTGCACCAGCCACTGGTTGGGAAAGCTTTGGTATTATTTTGCTTGAGGCGATGGCTATGGGTAAGCCAATTGTTGCCTCAAATATAGACGGTTATGCCAGCCTGGTAACTCACGGTGTTGAGGGACTGCTGGTACCACCTAAAGATAAGAAAATGTTAGCTCAGGCTCTAATTACTCTTATGGCTAGCCAATCACTTCGGCAGGAGATGGGCGCTAGGGGAAGAGTTAAAGCGGCCGATTATAACTGGGAACACATTGCCCGAAGGGTATTAGATTACTATGTTAGAGTGCTTAGTGAACCTCCGTGGCAGAAACAATTTCCGGAACTTGAGGCTATGTCAACTTCGGTTTAAGGGAGAAAGACGACTTGGACAGTGTTATCCCAGAAAAGCGATGGTCAATGGCAAAATTATCTGAAGTTCGTAAGGTGGCAAGCTATTATCTTACCCAACCAGCGGTGCGGATTCTGGCAAGGACATCTATAACACCTAACGCCATAACCTGGTTGGGTTTTTTATTAGCTGTTGGTGCTGCGGCATTTATTATTACCGGATACCTTTTTGCCGCTGGCTTGGTGGTGCTACTAGCCGGTTTTTTTGATATTCTGGATGGAGCACTGGCTCGTCATAGGAATCAGACTACTCGTTTTGGCGCTGTCCTTGACTCTACCCTTGACCGTTTAGCTGAGGCAGTGGTGCTGCTTGGCATTTTAGTGCTATTCCTACTCACCGAAGAACAGCCAATTTTACTTGCAAAGGAATGGTCAATTTTACTGGTTGGTGTCGCCTTGCTTGGTTCACTGTTGGTGAGCTATGTTAAGGCTAGGGCGGAAGCATTGGGTCTGGAGTGTCAGGTGGGGTTATTTACTCGAGCCGAGAGGGTCATTGTGCTGGCGCTAGGTCTTTTGCTAAATCAGATTGCTTATGCCTTAGTTATTGCCTTAGCTATTATAGCCGTATTTAGCTTTATTACCGTCGGTCAGAGATTGCTTTATGTGTGGCAACAAACAAAAATTAACTAGTCATTGCGAGGAGCGACAGCGACGAAGCAATCTCCCGAAGACGAGACAAAAGGAAACAACAACGAGATTGCTTCGCTTCGCTCGCAATGACAGAGAGAATTTCATCGGCTCCAATCTAAAGTGATAATGTCAAGTTGGGAATTTTTTATGTATAGTGCTGTCTATGGTATAAGTAAAAGAGAAGCTTACAAGGAGGAGTAATGCCGGTTATTGCTATTATTGGAGGTCAGTGGGGGGATGAGGGGAAGGGCAAGGTAGTTGACCTGCTGGCTCAGAAGGCAAGGGTGGTCGTCCGTTTTTCTGGCGGTGATAATGCTGGACATACTGTAGTTAATCCCCTTGGTATGTTTAGGCTGCACCTTATTCCGTCTGGTATCTTTTCTCCCGACACTGTTTGTATTATCGGTAATGGAGTGGTGATTAATCCCGCCGTGCTAATTGATGAGATAGACCAGCTTAACCAGCACGGTGTTGATACCACCAGGCTATTTATTAGTGACCGGGCTCACTTGATTATGCCCTATCATAT
>JAUWEU010000061.1 GCA_030608125.1 Dehalococcoidia bacterium | reverse complement strand
CACTGCATTCCTCAAGTCGCCTTAGCACCGTGGACTCAGAGGCTACAGTAACCCAAACCTCATCAACTGATGAAGCCCAGCCAGCTTCAATGAGCAAGGGAGCTTCAAGGACTACCACATCCACCCCTTGTTGCCGGTATTCCTCAAGCTGAGCCTTTATCATATCATACATTCGGGGGTGCATTATCTGGTTTAACCGTGATAAAGCCTCAGGATTGCCAAACACCATCTCACCCAGCTTCTTACGGTCAATATCACCACTGGGGGTAAGAATCTGTTTGCCGAAAGTAGCCACTACCTCCCGCCACACCCCAGTATCAGGCTTATAGGCTTCATGCCCAACCTTATCCGTATCTATAATGACCGCACCCAGTTCCGCCAGAAACTGGGATACCGTGCTCTTGCCACTACCTATACCACCAGTAAGCCCTATAACCTTCATTACTCACCAGTCTAGCTACTGGTAGCCAGCCAGTCAAGGGAGGCTTCATGCCTTTTATCCAACAATCGCCCCTTGTGAAGAATGACTAAATGTCAAGGGTGTTTAAGAGGGGCGCTAGCCCCTCTTTTTAATATCCTTCCCCCTCTTCTTGTCATTGCGAGCCGAAGGCGTGGCAATCTCAGTGGCGGGCATTCCTGGAGATTGCTTCGTCGCTCACGCTCCTCGCAATGACGGGGGGATAAAGGGGGTGAGGGTGATACCAAATATCAGTACACACTTTGCAATTGGCGTTAGATTAAAGTGGTATTCAAGGTAGAGCTGGGATTTTGCCTTAAGACTCTTATAGTGTAAACTATTATGATTATTTTTACCGAAGTGAGTGCTGATGCCAGATGATTGGGTTAGTATCGCTGTATTAGGCGCCGCTGTCCTTGGAGTGGTGAACATTATTGATAGCCACCTCATTTCCAGGCGAATGCCAAGCCTGCGGGCTTTCCTGCTGCCGGTAGGCTTCGTTGTTTTAGTTTATGGTTTAGTACTATTTTACCTATTTCCCCTCCCTGAAGGGGTTGGCATCTGGGTGTTAATGGTGGCATTAGCCTCTGGGGTACTCCGAACTACAGCCCTTACCATCATGCTCTATACCTTGAAAAGGGAGGAGGTGTCCCGGGTTATACCAGTGGTCTACACTTATCCTATCTTCGTAGCTATTATGGCGGTTCTGCTTTTGGGAGAGACCCTCGGTTACCTGGAGTGGATAGCCATAATTATTGTGGTAGCTGGGGCGGTAATGGTCTCGGCTAGATGGAACCTAGGTGGCGCGGCTACCTGGCTGGGTAGGTCATTCTTCCTTCTTGTCGGCTCCAGCCTGCTTATGGCGATGGCAGATGTAGCTGCCAAATATGCTCTAGCCTACATTTCCTTCGGGAATATGTACTGGATTACCTCGTTCTGTATGTCTGGGATTTTCCTGCTTATTTCAGTGCGCCCTCATATTATCAAAGAGCTGGGCAATATAAAACAGCGGAAATCAGTCATGACCCTAGTTGCTTCTAATGAGACCCTGGCAGTGGTGGGGGCAGTGCTGCTATTCTGGGCGATGGAGAGGGGACCGGTATCCCTGGTCTCCACTATTGTCGGTAGCCGCCCCATATTTGTAGTTATATATGCTCTTATCCTTAGCCGTGTCTCACCAATGTTTCTAGAGTGGCAGCCGGGCAAGGTAATGCTGGCGCTACGGCTCATCGCTATTATTATGATTGTCGGCGGTATAGCTATTATCTATCTAACCTGAAGAGGATTCATAGCTTATCAACCTCTCGCTACGATTTTTATTTATGCATCCCTTCTAATTCCTATTAGGTAACCTCCCCCTTGTATTCACCTTCTCTATAGAGGAAGATGGAATTGCCTCTCTTTATAGCAAATTCCCGCCCTTGAGGAGCAACCGAATTTGCAGGGCGTTTAAGAGGGGCTAACTACGGGCTATAATTGCCAGTAGTTGAGTGATATAATTAAGTTAAGAGGCTAATTATGTATGAGGCAATGCTCTATGAGAAGCTGCCCAACTCCAGGGTGCGGTGTAATGTTTGCCAATGGCGCTGCACTATAGGTGAGGGTAAGTTTGGCGTTTGCCGTGTGTATCAGAATAGAGGCGGAACCCTATATAACCTGAACTATGCTGCGGCATCTTCAGTAGTTGTTGACCCTATTGAAAAGAAACCCCTATTCCACTTCTTCCCGGCAAGTCAGGTCTTCTCCCTTGGTGGCTGGGGCTGCAACTTTCATTGTCAGCACTGCCAGAACTGGGAAATTTCCTGCCCTGTGGCAAATGAGCCGTGGCTTGGTTCTCAGGAAATCCAGCCTCAAGAGGCTGTAGAACTGGCTAAACGCTACCATTGCCAGGGCATTGCCTGGACATACAATGAGCCCAGCATCTGGTTTGAATATACCCTGGACTCAGCCAGGCTGGCTAAAGAGAATAACCTGTATACCGTCTATGTAACCAATGGCTACCTGACCCCTGAGGCACTGGATACTATCGGACCCTATCTGGATGCGTGGCGTGTTGATGTTAAGGGCTTCACTGACTCCTTTTACCAGAAGCTGGCAAAGGTGATTCGCTGGCGAGGAATACTTGAGGTTGCCCAACGGGCTAAAGTGAAGTGGAATATGCATGTTGAGGTTGTTACCAATATCATACCTACTATGAATGATGATGACCAGCAGCTTGAGGGCATTGCTCACTGGATACGAGATGAGTTGGGTGAGCTAACACCGTGGCATGTAACCAGATTCTATCCTCATCACCATCTAATGCACCTACCCCCAACCCCTATATCCACCCTTGAGCACGCCTATAATATCGGACAAAAAGCTGGTCTTAAATTTGTTTATGCTGGCAATGTCCCTGGACACAAGAGCGAGAATACCTTCTGCTATTCCTGTGGTAAGCTTTTGGTACAGAGGTTCGGCTATCAAACTAAGGTAATAGGTGTGGAGGATTCAAGGTGTAAATTCTGTGGGGCAGAACTTAACTTTAGGACACCTGAGTCAAAGAGGAGGTCATAATGATTAGGAATCCAGTGGTGTCAGGGCAATTTTATCCAGCATCCCCTTCCCAACTGAAGGCAATGATTGAGGGCATGGTTGATGAGAAGGCAGCAAAAGAAGAGGTAATCGGTCTGGTTTCACCCCATGCCGGATATATCTATTCGGGATGGGTAGCCGGTGCCGTTATATCTAAAATTAAGTTCAAGGATACCTTCATCATCATGGGTCCTAACCATACTGGTATGGGGAAACCTTGCAGTATCATGACCGAGGGCGTGTGGAAAACACCCCTGGGCGAGGTAGAGATTGACTCAGAACTGGGCAAGCGGATTTTAGCCACCTCCAGCTACTTACAGGAAGATTATGCGGCACATCAATACGAACACTCCATTGAGGTTCAAATACCATTTTTACAGTATTTCAAGCCAGATATTCGTATAGTGCCCATCATACTCGCCTACTCTAGCGGCGCTATTTATAAGGAAATCGGCAGGGAAATAGCTAAAGCCATTAAGGACTCAAATAAGGAAGTGGTAATTATAGCCTCAAGCGATATGACCCACTATGAGCCACAGGAATCGGCTCAGAGGAAGGACATGCAAGCCATAGAAGCCATACTGGATTTGAATGAGGATGAACTGTTAAGACGGATTGATGAACTGGATATATCAATGTGTGGCTATGCACCGGCAGTCAGCCTTATCTCTGCCGCCAAGGAACTAGGGGCAACCGGGGCAGAACTGGTTAGATACCAAACCAGCGGAGATACCACCGGCGATTATTCCGCTGTCGTCGGCTATGCCGGGGTAATAATAACGGCGATGCACTCAATAGCCAGATTAGCCAAGAAGACGGTAGAGAGCTTTGTTAAGGAGGGTAAGACCCCCCAGCCAGAAGAGCTTACCCCCGAGATGAGGGGGAGGACTGGTGTCTTTGTTTCTATTCATAAGTTTGGCGAGCTACGAGGCTGCATCGGCACCATTGAACCGACCGAGAAGAATGTGGCTGAGGAAATTGTCAACAATGCCATCAACTCAGCTACCAGAGACCCCCGCTTCCCAGCCATCGCCCCCAATGAGCTTAAAGACCTTAGCTACAGCGTGGATGTCCTAACTGCTCCTGAGCCTATTGACAGCCAAGACCAGCTAGACCCCAAGAAATATGGGGTTATCGTAGAGGCTGGGTTCAGGAAGGGCTTATTGCTCCCTGACCTTGAGGGAGTAGGCACTGTGGACTTTCAGATTGACATCTGCCGCCAGAAAGCAGGCATAGCCCCCGACGAACCGATAAAGCTCTACCGCTTTGAGGTGAAGAGGTATAAATGATGGAGGATAGATTGGAGGAGGTTTAAAAAATGAATCATAAATTGAGTCCATCCGATTTTACGTTCCTATACGAGCGCTGTAAACGGTGTTATTACCTAAAGGCAGTTCATAATATTTCTCAACCATCTATTCCTCTGCCCTCGATTTTTAGCAAAATTGCAGGGCTCTTAAAGAACTATTATAATGGCAAACATACAAGGGACTTGCACGTTGAGCTACCACCCGGCACTGTGAATTATAGTGAAAGATATATTAAATCAGAATCTATCCAATTGCCGGGTCATAATGACACCTGTTTTATTAGTGGTAGATTTGACATCGTTGTTCAGTTGGATGATGGAACTTACGGTGTCATAGATTTTAAGACTGGTAATCCAAATGAGGAGTACCATGAGCTTTATAGTCGGCAGCTACACGCATACGCCTATGCTTTGGAACATCCTGCCCCAAGTACATTGAGCCTATCCCCTGTTACAGTGATGGGTTTATTATATTTCTATCCCTCAAAAGTTAGCCAACCAAATATTGAATGGCTTTCCTATGATGCCGAAATCCATTGGATTGAAATAAAGAAGGATGAACAGGCATTCTTGGGTTTCATAGCAGAAGCATTAGGTCTGCTTGAATCTGGTGAACCTCCAAATCCTTCCCCAACCTGTCGATGGTGCAGCTATCTCAGCCAATTAAAAAATATTTCAAGGCTATAAAGTGAAGAGACCGCCACTTCATATAACACAGTGCAAAAATGCTTACTCTAAACTTAGAGAAGCTGCTTTGTTGTGGTGCTTGAGCACCGATTTGAGGGACGGATAGGGTAAGGTTATAAACAATAGTTATTTATCTTGGACATTATAGCATATATATGCTATAATGTATATT
>JAUWEU010000080.1 GCA_030608125.1 Dehalococcoidia bacterium | reverse complement strand
GGTCGAATATGTCCAGAGAATACTCAAGGAGTAAAGTTGGCTCATTAAAGGAGACACTGGTTCCCTGACAATGGTATCTCCTGACGAGTTCAATAAATGTCGCTGGACTTATATACTCGCCTTTGCCTATGTTTTGGGGTGATTTGCTTATTTCATAGTTCTGACACCAGGGACAGGTAAAGTTGCATGACCAACTACCAATAGTTAAGGCTTTTGTCCCGGGGTAGAAATGAAAGAGGGGCTTCTTTTCAATAGGGTTGGCACTAATGGAGGAAATATCGCCATACTCCAGGGTGTAAAGCCGCCCGCCAATATTCCTCCGGGTAGAGCAGAAGCCTAACTCCCCCTCAGCGATTAGGCAACGCCTTTCACAGGTATGACACTGGACCTTGTTGCCAAGGCGCTGGTAAAGCAGACTTTCCCTCACGCGCTCTTCAGCCATCTCATAACGCCTGGCTTATGCCCTTACTCTTAGCTACATGGGCAAGCCTAATGATTATATCTTACTTCAAACCCTCTTGAACTGCCCAGTTAAAAAGCAAGGGAAATAACGAAATAGTGACCAACAATTAAATAATAAGCTCCAGGCATGAGTGATAGCGGAGCTATTCAAGGGAGAAAGCTGTGTTATCCCTTCCCATCAATGAGAGGCAACGATTTTCAAGAAGTAGCGATGGAACCTTAAGTCATGGCTAAGCTCAGGATGGAAGGCGGAGACCACCAACTTTCCTTGTTTAGCGGCGACAGCAATATCATTGGGTAACTTGGCTAAAATTTCTACCCGCGGACCGGCTCTCTCAATAATGGGGGCACGAATGAAAATGGCAGCAAAGGGTTTATCTCCTAAAGCTGGCACTGGTAATTCAGTCTCAAAGCTATCTACCTGTCTGCCAAAGGCATTACGCCTAACCTCCATATCCATAACCGCCAGGGTCTCCATATTAGAATTAATAGAATTAGAAACCTTCTTAGCCAGACAGACCATTCCAGCACAGGTTCCCAAAATAGGGAGTCCAGCTTGAGCCAGTTCTCTCAGCGGTTGGATGAGGTTGAAGCTTTGCATCAAGTTGAGTATTGCCGTACTTTCCCCGCCAGGGATGATAAGCCCATCTAAGCTGCCCAATTCATTGGGCAGACGAACAGGTGAAGCCTCCACCCCTAGTTGCTGGATAATACTAATATGCTCAATAAATGCTCCCTGTAAGGCTAAAACTCCGATTTTCATACCTATTTAACCGCCTTCAAGACCTTTCACGAAAATCCTCTACCATCCTTTGAACCAGTTTGTAATCGGCAGCCTTCTGTCCCGACCGAAGGCTCTAGGCGTTATCTTAATGCCGGGAGGTGCCTGGCGGCGCTTATACTCACTCTTGTCCACCTATGATATAGACAGGACACTCACTGCCAGCTTGGAAGTAGCGGTTCTCATCAAAGACACCGTAGTTGGGCAGGTTTATCTTGTGATAGACACCAGCCAGCTTACCATCATGAATCACTGCGGCGGCATTGTAGATGTCGCCTTCGGCATCAACAAAGCCAACCACAATGGTAAGTCCTGAGGAGACAGCAACTATCTTGTCCAGAGACCGTAGGTTCTCTTCGATGAACTGTGGCTTAAGCAGGAGATCCTCTGGCGGGTAGCCGCAGATGGCAAGTTCAGGAAAGGTGATGAGGTCAACCCCTAACGACCTGGCTTCGGCGATAGCTGCCACAATCTTCTGTGTATTACCCTCAAAGTCACCAACAATAGTATTGAGCTGAGCCAGACCAATCCGCAACCGGCGCATGCTAATTCCTCCAGAAGTGGCGAACTACATTTAACTCACAATATCGGTAAGTATTTCTTAAGCTCGTAATCGGTCACTTGCGCCCGGTACTGGTCCCACTCAATCTTCTTGTTCTTGATGAAAGCATAAAAAACATGGTCGCCAAGGGCTCTTCGCACCACCTCACTCGTTTCCGTGAGCCGGATAGCCTCCCACAGGCTGACAGGCAGGGTTTCTATCCCCCTTTTCTTTCTCTCCTCCTCGGTCATCTCATAGACATTCTCTTCTACCGGGTCTGGAACCTCATATCCCTTCTCAATCCCTTCCAGCCCGGCGGCTAGCATCACGCTGAAGACAAGGTAGGGGTTGCAGGCGGGGTCGGGGGACCTGAACTCTATCCTGGTAGCGTTTTCCCTGCCCGGCTGATACTCAGGAACCCTTATCAGGTCAGCCCGGTTCCGCCGCGCCCAGGAAAGGTATACCGGCGCCTCATAGCCGGGTACTAGCCTCTTATAGGAATTGACCCACTGGCTGGTGATGGATGTGATTTCAGTGGCGTGCCTCAGTAGCCCCGCTATATAGCACTTGGCTATCTTAGAAATGTGATACTCATCGTTCCGGTCAAAGAAGGCATTCCTATCACCCTTAAACAGCGATTGGTGCACATGCATGCCGCTGCCATTGATGCCGAAAACCGGCTTGGGCATAAAGGTAGCGTAAACTCCGTGCTTTAGGGCTATTTGCTTGACCACCAGGCGGTAGGTCATCACACTGTCAGCCATGGTCAGAGCATCAGTGTATCTCATATCTATCTCGTGCTGACTAGCGGCACCCTCGTGGTGGGAATACTCAACACCGATGCCCATCTCTTCCAGGGTGAGCACTGTCTCCTGTCTCAGGTCACTGGCCATATCCAGAGGAGTCATATCAAAATAGCCCCCTTCATCCAAGGGTTCAGTTCCCTTAGAGTCTCTAAAGTAGAAGTACTCCAGCTCGGGACCGACATAGAAGGTGTAGCCCATGTCCGCCGCCCGTTTCAGGTTTCTCTTCAAGACATACCTGGGGTCGCCGTCAAAAGGCTCACCGCCGGGTCTTAAGATGTCACAGAACATCCTGGCTACAGCGTGCTCTGTGGGTCCCCACGGGAGGAGTTGAAAGGTATCGGGGTCGGGCAGAGCCACCATATCGCTTTCATCAATGCGGGCAAACCCTTCAATTGAGGAGCCATCAAACCCCATCCCATCCTCCAGAGCGCCTTCCAACTCTTCCACAGTGATAGCAAAGCTCTTTAAGAAGCCCAGAATATCAGCAAACCACAGCCTGATGAACTTTACATTATGCTCCTTTGCCATCTTAAGGACATATTCCTTCGCCTCTCCAGACTCTCTGATTTTTTTAGCCATCTTTTTGAACCTCCTAAATTTAATTAAAGTGCCCCCTTCGCCTATCTCATCAAGCTTAAAGCAGTAAGACACCAAAAGGCAACCCTGTCCCACAACCCAGAATTTATCCTCAAAAGTGAAGCCCATCCAATTGATGGGCTTCCAATCCTTAGCAACGGATAAAGTCCCAGTGGCACCAAAAAGTTTGACTCAGCGACCCCGGGGGGATTCGAACCCCCGATCTCCACCGTGACAGGGTGGCATGTTTGTCCGCTACACCACGGGGCCATCCCAGTTCAGTAAGACTTTTAGGAGTTAGTAAATAAATCTTTGGCTTAGCCAAAGTCTATCAGGAGCAATGTATTGTGTCAAGCTAGTGTGCTCGTCCAATATATTATTGCCCAACGCTTGGTGAGGACGGACGGTATTATAGACCCTCTACACTACCACTTAAGTAACAGTTTATTTTGATTAATATATAAGGTTGATAAAATAAAGTAAATGGGATACACTAAAGATATGATATACTTTGGCACTTCAGGGTTTAGCTATGATGATTGGGTGGGGAACTTCTACCCGGTAGGTATGCCCAAGCGGGAATGGCTTATTTATTATGCTCGTGAATTTAACACCTGTGAGGTAAACTCAACCTTTTATGCCTTACCTAAACCGGCTAGCTTAAAAGCTATGACAGAGAAAACAAGTGATAACTTCCTATTTTGTATTAAAGCCAATCAAGAGATGACCCACCAACGGGAGGACAATGCCCCCATTTTTAAGGCTTTTTGTCAGGTACTAGAGCCTATTATCACTGCTGGGAAGCTGGGTTGTATCCTGGCTCAGTTTCCATTTAGTTTTGGGTTTAATCACCGTAACTGGGACTACCTTAGGCTGTTTAAGGAGCGGTTAGGTGAACTACCGGTGGTGATAGAATTTCGTAATGCGCAATGGATAAGGAGCGAGGTGTTTGACTGGCTTAGCCACCAGGATTTAGGCTTCTGTTGTGTTGATGAACCACAGCTACCCAACCTGTTACCGCCGCTGGCTGAGGCAACGAGTAA
>JAUWEU010000025.1 GCA_030608125.1 Dehalococcoidia bacterium | reverse complement strand
GGGAAGGATAGCTATAGCCGCATGCTCAGCAGCATGTAATCCCCCGGCAAGGTCCAGTTGCTCCTTGACCAGCCGAGCCATAGTCTCAGGCGGTAGGTCAAACCACAGGGCAACGGTAGGAAAATGCTGAGGCGGCAGGTCAAGGGATTCCTCCCCAATTACCTCCTCAGTGAATTGTGCCTTTTTCCTGAAGCCAACCACAGTGGTAGTAACCTCTACCTCACCCAAGTATACCTTTGCCTGCCCACAGCCTTTATCACGGATTACCCTGACAATGCGCAAATCAGTGATGTCCTTAGCCTGGGTATAGTAAGCAGCAGTGGTCGGCACGGCATAGGCAGTTCGGCTAGCCAGGTCAAGCTCGGTAACCAGATAGGATTCTCCCTGATGAAGGTAGATAGCACCGGGATGTATCTGAAAAAAGGCAACGCTAGCCTCTACCGTCTCCAGCAAGCAGCCAGTTGAAGCATCCATAAGGGCAAAGCTCTCCCCAGAGGTGGAACGAATATTGATACTTTGAGCCGGGTAGGCGATAGCTGGTGACAGATACCACTTCCTAATACGCTCCCTAAGCATGCCCTGCGCCTCCAGCTCTGCCCTTTCCTGGTCTAAGGCAGAGCCAAAAAACTTCTCATCATCACTCCTTAGCGGTAACTCCCAAGCCGCACACAGCAGATGGGCTCTCAAAATGTATGGATTACCGGGGTTAACCAGGGTATTCTCAACGCTTTTGTCAAAGAAGGAATCGGGATGGCGCATAAGATACTGGTCTAGTGGGCTATCCAGAGCTATAAGAAAACTCAGCGACCCATCTCTACCCCGCCCACTCCTACCTGCCTGCTGCCAGGTACTGGCAATGCTGCCCGGATAGCCAGTAAGCACCGTAGCCTCCAGGTCACCAATATCTATACCTAACTCTAAAGCGGTAGTAGCCACCACCCCTAGGAGTTCACCAGCAAATAGCTCTTGCTCTATTTGACGCCGTTCCCGGGGAAGATAACCAGCCCGATAAGCCTTGATTCGCTTTGCCAGCGCTGGGTTAGCTTCAGCTAACCTTTGTCTTGAATAGGTGTAAATAAGTTCAGTCAGCCGGCGACTACGAGCAAAGGTTAGACTGCGGATATTACGGCTGACTAACTCAGTAAACAAGCTTGTAGCTTCACTATTAGCACTACGCCGAACGCTCCTAGCCTCGTCTATAATCGGAGGATTCCAGAAGACAAAGTCCTTTCCACCATGAGGCGAGCCATCATTGTCAACCACCGCAAATGGTAAACCTACCATTCTTTCCGCATGCTCACCAGGATTAGCTATAGTAGCTGAACAGCAAATGAACTGGGGGTTTGAGCCATATAAGTTGCACAAACGGCGCAGGCGACGCAGTATACAGGCTACATGGGAGCCAAAAACGCCACGGTAGGCATGGGTTTCATCTACCACCACATACCTCAAGTGCTTTAGTAGCCCTGACCAAGCTTGATGATTGGGCAATATGCCAATATGGAGCATATCTGGGTTGGTAAGTATTACCCTGGCTCGTTTTCTTATCTCAGGTCGTTCAGCCTGCGGAGTATCACCATCAAAGGTGGTGAAATCCTCCAGCTTGAATAGACCGGGGCAAAATAGCTCCCGTAAGCCACGCAACTGGTCCTGAGCCAGAGCTTTAGTGGGGAAGAGGTAAAGGGCACGACTACCCTGCTCAGTCAAAATTGCCTCCACTACTGCAATGTTATAGCATAGCGTCTTTCCGCTGGCACTTGAGGTTGCCACTATCACATTCTTACCCTGTCGGGCATTATTCACCGCCTCAGCCTGGTGAGTATAAAGTGGTATCAACCCATGCCCATTGAGGCAATCCTGAAGACTACTAGTCAGAGGCTTATCTAATTCAGCACAGTTTGCTTCACGAGGTGGGATATGCTCAATATGAGTAATCTGACCGCTATAATTAGGCTGAGTTGTAAGATGATGGAGGAAGGCTGAGGTATCCATTATGGCTCTCGTCAAATTTACCGGTATTTAAAGAACAGGTAGAATCTCAATTTCATAATTGAGCATCTCTACCTCAAAACGACCATTAGTAATAAAGTCCACTACCTTTGACAGGACTTCATTAATGTACCGCTTATCGTTGCTCACGCAACAAATACCCAATGTAGCCAATTGCCATAGATTCTGGTGGTCAACCTCAGCCACAGAAACATTGAATTTACTTCTGACCCGCGTAGTAATGGACTTCACCACCCGCCGCTTACCCTTGAGAGATAGATTTTCAGGTAAACGAAGTTCAATCCTACACACGCCAATATGCATAGCCTAAATAGTTACCACTAACCGGACAGAAAACTTAAAGGATTTCTTTCTGCTTAGCGTAGCACTCACGGCAATAGACGGGACGCCCTTCCCTAGGCTCAAAGGGAACCGTAGTTTCTTGACCACACTCAGCACATACTACAGTATACATCTGTCGTGGCTGATTATAGCTACCCCGACGCTCTCTTCGTCGAGCGGCACGGCATTCCGGACACCGGCTAGGTTCATTTTGCAAGCCACGGGATAAATAGAACTCCTGCTCACCAACAGTAAAGACGAAGTTCTGCCCGCAATCACGGCAAGTCAGAGTTTTGTCTGCCAGAGCCATAACTGCACCTCCTTTAACTTAGTTATCCCCCTTGTTTTCGGTGCAATCTCCCGGCTTCAAAACCCCTGCCGAATTGCTTGGTGGTACGCTAGCAGAGTCCCAGTTTAGAAACAACACTGAACCAAGGTATGTGATACAATTTCCACTATACACCTTACAAGGTGTCAAGTCAAGGTTAAAATGGCCCCATGTGAATTTACAGTCATCTCCAGTTATGCTATACTTTTTTGATTTATGATATACTTAATGCTTGTCAGAATAGACAAAAGTACAGAGGTATAATTTGGACAAAGAGAAAAAGACAGAAATCATAGGCAAATTTGGGCTCAGTGAAGGAGATACAGGCTCAACCGAGGTTCAGGTAGCTCTGCTCACAGAAAGGATAAACCAGTTAACAGCGCACATGGCGGCTAATCGACATGACCACCACTCACAACGCGGTTTGCTTAAGCTGGTAGGGCAGAGAAGAAGGCTATTAGCTTACTTGAGCAAACGGGATGTAGGACAATATCACGACCTAATTACTAGGCTCGGTTTACGCAAGTAAAACTTTTAGTGGGGAGGAGCATTGATGAAATCCCAGTCTTTCGAGTGCAAAGTTGGGGATAAAAGTCTCATTATAGACACGGGAAAGCTTGCCGGGCAAGCCAGTGGAGCGGTAACTGTCCGCTATGGAGACACTATGGTTCTGGTTACGGTTTGCATCAGTAGTGAACCACGAGAAGGGATAGATTTTCTGCCACTAACCGTGGACTATGAAGAACGACTATATGCTGCCGGTAAAATCCCGGGTGGCTTTATCAGAAGGGAAGGGCGTCCCACCCAGGAGGCAACCTTAGCTTGCCGACTTACTGACCGCCCGCTACGTCCACTTTTGCCCAAGGAGTGGCGTCAAGATATTCAGCTTATAGCTACTGTCCTTTCTGCCGACCAAGAAAATGACCCTGACATCCTGGCTGTTATTGGTAGCTCGGCTGCCCTATCAATATCAGAAGTACCGTTTGGTGGTCCAGTGAGTGCTGTCCGTATTGGCTATATTGATGGTGAGTTGATGTTAAATCCAACATTGATTCAGCTTGAAAGCAGCCAGCTTGACTTAGTCGTGGCTAGCATTAAGCAAGCTATAGTGATGGTAGAGGCAGGAGCCCGGGAGGTCCCCGAAGATATTATTATTCAGGCAATTGAATTTGGGCACAAGGCAAACCAAGATATTGTTAAGCTCCAGGAGCAGCTTCAGCAAGCTTGCGGTAAAACCAAGCAGGAAGCTCCTATCAGTGAGATTAACCCCGAGGTAATCTCAGCCATCTCACCAATTGTTAATGGCAGGCTTGCCCCAGCTTTAAGCCAATCTGAGAAGTCACAGCGAGAAGAGGAACTGCGCAAGCTAAAGAAAGAACTTATAGAGAGTTTAGGGGAATCATTCCCTGAGGAGGATATAATTTCTGCCTTTGAGGCGAAGGTTAGGGATGAAATAAGAACTAGTATCCTTAATAAGGCAAAGCGTATTGATGGTCGCAGCCTGACAGATGTCCGACCCATTAGCTGTGAAATAGGGCTTCTGCCCCGTACCCATGGCTCAGCTCTATTCACTCGAGGTCAAACGCAAGTACTGACAATCACTACCCTGGGCTCTATCAACATGGAGCAGCAACTTGATGGACTAGGTATAGAGGAAACTAAACGTTTCCTCCACCACTACAATTTCCCTCCCTTCTCCAGCGGTGAGGTGAGACGCATAGGTACACCCGGTCGCCGTGAAATCGGGCACGGCGCTCTAGTCGAGCGGGCTATCACCCCAGTGCTGCCTAAGGATGAAGATTTCCCTTATACTATTCGCCTCGTCTCAGAGGTGTTGAGCTCCAGTGGTAGTACATCTATGGCCAGTATCTGCGCCTCAAGCCTATCCCTAATGGATGCTGGAATACCTATCAAGGCAGCGGTAGCCGGGGTAGCCATGGGCTTGGTCACTGATGACAAAGGAGACTACGCTATTTTAACTGATATTGAGGGCATAGAGGATGCTTATGGCGATATGGACTTTAAGGTAGCCGGTACTGATAAAGGTATTACTGCCCTCCAGCTAGATACCAAGCTTAAGGGCATAAACCCAGAAATTTTGGGAAAGGCACTAAATCAATCCAGGGAAGCTCGCCTAATCATTCTGGAAACAATGGGGCAGACTATTAGCTCCAATCGACCTGAGATCAGCCCCTATGCGCCACGAATGTATAAAATAATGATTAACCCTGATAAAATTGGTAGCGTAATCGGCACCGGGGGCAAAACAATCAGGTCAATTACCGCTGAGACTAAGGTAACTATTGATATTGATAATGATGGTACCGTGATTATTGGCTCACCTGATGAGAAAGCAGCTCGTAGAGCCATTGAAATCATTGAAAATTTAACCAAAGAGGTAGAAGTTGGTAGTATCTATACCGGGAAAGTAACCCGTTTGCTGGACTTCGGCGCTATGGTAGAAATTCTTCCTGGCAAAGAAGGCTTGGTTCACATCAGTGAACTGGCTGAATATCGGGTAGCCAAGGTTGAGGATGTAGCTAAAGTAGGCGATGAGATTATGGTTAAGGTAATTAGCATTGATAATCTGGGTAGGATAAACCTGTCACGACGGGCTGTATTTGAAAAACTTGCTCAGATGCCCGGAGCTAAAGTAACCGATCCACTAGCTACCGACTACCCTTTTAAAAAACGCGGGGTTCGCTAGCCTAGGAATAAGTAGCGCTATTATAAAGGTTAAGTTATGAAGCCAATAAGGGTAGTAGTTCACGGTGCATCAGGTAGAATGGGGCGAGAGGTGATTAATGCCCTATGTCACGAACCTGAAATGGAGGTAGTAGGTGGCGTAGAACTCCGGGTTTCTGATGACCATTTACCTTTGCCCAATAGCTCGGGCACGGTACCCTTTTCTGCTAACCTAGACTATATTCTCACCACTTGCCAGCCTGATGTGCTAGTAGATTTCACCACAGCAAAGGCTACTATGCCGGCAGTGCTTACCGCCACTAAACATAATGTTAACTTGGTGATAGGAACTACTGGGTTAACCGCTGATGAACTTGGTGAGATTGACCGATTAGCCATAGAGCACCAGGTTGGGGCAGTAGTAGCTCCAAACTTTGCCTTAGGCGCAGTGCTAATGATGCACCTAGCCAAGGTAGCCGCTAAATACCTTGACTATGCCGAAATCATAGAACTACACCATCACCAAAAAGCTGACTCTCCATCAGGAACTGCCCTCTCTACAGCCAAAGCAATGGCAGCAGCCAGAGGTAAACCGTTTTACCACCTCTCGGAACAAGAGAAGAAATCGGGTAGCCGAGGAGAGCCAGTTGAAGGTGTTATTATTCATAGTGTCCGCCTACCTGGTCTCCTGGCACACCAGGAGGTCATCTTGGGCGGACCAGGGCAAACATTAATCATACGCCATGATACCATCAGTCGGGAATGCTACATGCCAGGCGTTATGCTAGCCATTAAGGAAGTGGTCAAACACAAAGGGCTAGTCTATGGTTTAGATACTCTGCTCGGCTTATAGGAGGGAACAATGAGGGAGTATAGAGTGGCTATTGCTGGTGCCACTGGGTTGGTAGGGCAGGAATTTATTAAGGTATTAGAACAACGCAACTTCCCTATGGCTTCAATTCGTCTCTTAGCCTCAGACCGCTCGGCAGGTAAGAAGCTATTTGTCACTCACCAGGAGATTGAAGTCAAAGAGACTGTTCCCGAGTCTTTCAAGGGAATAGATATTGCCCTCTTCTCGGCTGGTACTGAGACTAGCCGCCATTTCTCACCAATAGCCGCTCAATCAGGAGCCGTGGTTATTGATAATAGCTCTGCTTTCAGAATGCACCCTGAGGTTCCCTTGGTAGTGCCTGAGGTCAATGCCGAAGACATCAAACGGCATAAGGGGATTATAGCTAATCCAAATTGCTCCACTATTCAAATGGTGGTGGCTCTGTACCCGTTACACAAGGTTAACCCTATCAAGCGCATTGTCGTTGATACCTATCAAGCAGTGTCAGGCACCGGTTCAGCAGCAATTGAGGAACTAACCACACAAGCCAAGCAAGTTCTGGAAGGGCAGAGCACTATTCCCCATGTCTACCCTCACCAAATAGCCTTTAATGTCCTGCCAGAAATAGATGTTTTTCTGGACAACGGCTATACTAAAGAAGAGTGGAAACTGGTGGAAGAAACAAGAAAGATAATGCATGCTGATGATATAGCTATTTCGGCTACTTGTGTGCGAGTTCCAGTATTTACCGGACATAGTGAGGCAATCCATGTAGAATTTTCCCGACCGATGTCCCCCGATGAAGCACGACGCATTCTTGCCCAAGCCCCAGGGGTTAAGCTATTAGATGACCCGACTATTAGTCTTTATCCTCAGCCGTGGTCAGCAGCCGGCAACGATGAGGTTTTTGTGGGACGTATTCGTCGAGATGCCTCCCACTCCAATGGTTTAACTATGTGGGTTGTTACCGATAATCTGCGTAAGGGGGCTGCCCTAAACGCAGTCCAGATTGCTGAAGAGATGATTAAAAGAGAATGGATACATCCCGGAGAGTAGAAAATTGAAAAAGCTGGGACGATTGCTAACGGCAATGGTAACACCCTTTGACGACCGAGGGAGGGTTGATTATGAGCAGGCGAAGAAATTAGCTTTGGCTCTGCTCGACTCAGGAAGTGAAGGTTTGGTGGTCGTGGGCACAACTGGAGAATCTCCCACCCTTATTCGAGAGGAGGAGATGCGCCTTTTTGCTGAGGTTAAATCAGCAGTGGGTGAGCGAGGGTCAGTAATAGCCGGCACGGGTAGTAATAGCACTGCTGAAGCCCTAGAGACGACTAAGGGAGCAGAGCGAACTGGGGTTGATGCCTGCCTACTGGTAGTCCCCTACTATAATAAACCTACTCAAGAAGGCTTATATCAACACTTTAAGACTATTGCTCAGGGGACTAATTTACCCTGTATCCTGTATAATGTGCCGTCACGCACCGTTACTAGCCTATCAGCCGAAACCGTCATCAAGCTAAGCCACATAGATAACATTATCGGGGTAAAGGAAGCCAGCAGTAATCTGGGTCAGATTTCCAAGATTATCAGCGAGGCAAGGGAAGATTTCCTCGTCTGGAGTGGCAATGATAGTGACACCCTACCTATACTAGCCCTGGGTGGCTACGGCGTCATCAGCGTTGCCTCTCATCTGGTTGGCAACCAAATCAGGGAAATGATTGATAGTTTTACCAGTGGTAAAATGGATAAAGCCGCCAGCATCCACCGTCACCTTTTACCCTTAGTTAATGCCCTGTTTATTGTTACCAACCCTATACCGATTAAATACGCCCTTAACCATATTGGCTTCAATGTTGGTAAGCCACGCCTGCCCCTCACCGAGCTTGATGAAAAATCAGCCGCCTTCATCAAAGACACCCTGAAAAACTACAAGATTGACCTGCCGGTATAAGCGGGAATTATTGTCCGGTTACACCCTAATTAAAAGATACAGGCGTATTGTACCAACTAGTTAATAGTTGTACCTCTAAGTCACTTTAAGTATTCAGTTTAGACTCGTTTTGTACCTTCTAGTCGATTTCTGTAATTTATGGTAATCAGAAGTTCGTTAGCAAAATGTTAGCAAAATATAATTTTACACGATAAGGAAGAAATTGTATTGTAACTGATATTGAAAGTAACTATAATGTTAAAACATAAGGGCTACGGGATATAATAAATACAAGGAAAAGTAGTAAATATTAAAATTTCTGAGTATTATGGCTAGGCAGTAGGGGGAAGTGAAATGGATAAAAT
>JAUWEU010000036.1 GCA_030608125.1 Dehalococcoidia bacterium | reverse complement strand
CTGGCTACAGCCCCCAAAAGCAACTCCTTGTATCAGGCATACTCCCTAGTTCAGGAGGAGATCAAACATAGCTCTAGTGAGTCAGTGCCGCTACACCTGCGCAACCCGGTAACACCACTAATGCAAGACCTGGGCTACGGCAGGGAATATAAGTATGCTCATGACTACCCCGGGCACTTTGTTGAGCAACAAAACCTACCCGATTCCCTTCAGGGCAAACACTTTTACACTCCTAGTGACCAGGGATATGAGAAAGAGGTCATAGCCCGACTCAAAGCCTGGTGGCAGAAGAAGGAAAAACCGGGCGAAAGTGAAAAAGGAAAAGAGGGTTGAATCGGATTCTTTGCCGCTAGTTTTAACCAGAACTAACTCCGGCTAAAATTGCAAATATGTCTTGACATCCCATCTGGCCAATGGTTATACTTAAAATGGAATGGCGCGGGGTGGAGCAGTGGAAGCTCGTTGGGCTCATAACCCAAAGGTCGTTGGTTCGAATCCAACCCCCGCTACCAAGAGATTATAAGGCACAGCTACAATACTGTGCCTTTTGCTATTATTGAGCAGAACCCTATATCTCCAAATTTGGGCGAATCTAGGCTTTTTTCATAGTGGCGCTTCGGCGGAGTTCTCTCCAGAGAAGATATACCTGTATCAGGCCAAGGGGTAGATTGGTTGACAACACCTGGAGACTGAATGGTACCGTTCCCAAGCAAAAAACAGCGCCCCCTATTAGAGCTATCCTTAGAAACCGTCTCCGAACAAGGAACAATAAGCCCAAAGTAATTTCGAAGATTATAAGCAGTACAATAAAGAGCATCATGTTCGGAATTACCAAGGCTGCCCAAGCCTCCCGATAGAAAGGTATCAGCGCTGCATCAGCAAAACTATGATAGCTCTGTGGCGAGTTGAGCACAGTTAGGGTAACATTAGCCAAAGCTCCACCTAAATAAAGTATCCCAAAGGCAATTCGTGCTATATTCATTGTCGCGCCTCATTTCAGTTTATAGCTATGTTAGAACTCCTAGTTGTTAGCTGTCAAGGCACCTAAGAGGTTTAAGACCAGATCCTGCATTAAGTCCGAGAATTATTGGTTCGAATCCAACCCTCGCTACCAAAATCGAATTCAAAGTGAGCGAAGTCCAAGGGCACAAACATGACGGACTTCGTTATCGCCTAAGCCAACTTCAGCCATTCTATCCAAGCTGGAGAATATAGAAGAAGCAGGCACGGCTATAGTGATAGTGGAGCAAAATATTAAAAAGACTTTGAGTATCTCTAAACGAGGCTATGTTTTGATTGATGGTGCCTGTGCTATGGAGGGAGATGCCGACTCTCTATTTACCGAGGAATCCTCTAGACAGCGCTATTTAGGGTTAGAAGCTAAAAGGGCTTGATATATCTATCTTTTTGTGCTATATTAGCATCTAACGTTAAATCTTGAGGAAGGGAGGTGATTGCACAGATTTATTTTATTGCTAAATTTTTTCAAAAATTAGAGAAAGGGGGAAACATGATTAAAAAGTTATTATCGGTGCTGGTTGTCCTTTCTTTGCTCATACCAGTGGCAGCTTGTGCTCCTGCAGTTGAGGAGGAGGCGCCACCGCTTAAGATTGGGCATCTCAATAGCTTTACGGGTGACCTCTCTGACTTTGGTGCAGCTCACCGGAATGCTTCGCAATTGGCAGCAGACCATATTAATCTAGCCGGTGGTGTGTTGGGTAGTCCCGTCATCATCGTCGCTCGGGATACAGCCACCAACCCGGTCCAGGGGGTGGATGCCGCCAGCGCTCTGGTTGACGTGGAGAATGTTGTGGCTATCGTTGGTGCCTTATCCAGTGGCGTAACCATAGCCTCAGCCCAATCGGTGACAATACCTAATCGTATTCTACAGATCTCCGCAGCGTCCACATCTCCAGGAATAACAGTGCTGGATGATGACGATTTCCTCTTCCGCACCACTGTTTCCGATGCGGTTCAAGGAGTGATACTGGCGCGTCTAGCGCTTGAGCTGGGATATAACTCAGCCTCTGCCATATATGTCAATAATGCCTACGGTCAGGGACTGGCGGAACAATTCAAGGAGACCTTCGAAGCGGAGGGAGGCACAGTCCTAGAGCTGGTACCCCACGAGATGGTGCAACCCACCTACGCATCGGAGCTCAGTCTGGCAACAGAAGGTAACCCTGATGTTCTGGTGTGCATAAGCTACCCGGAGAGTGGTCAGATCTATCTGCGGGAGGCCCTAGAAGGTGCCTATATTGACACTTTCCTCTTCTGTGATGGTACCAAATCCCCAGATATGAATGAAGCAGTTGGGGTTGAGCTTCTGGAGGGAACCTACGGAACGGCTGCGGGCTCAGCCGTTACTGAAATACGCCTGGCCTTTGAAAGTGCTTACGAAGCTTCCTTCGCCGTCCTACCCCCACTTCCGTATATTGACACGACCTACGACGCGGTAGTGCTGATTGCTCTAGCCGCTGAGAAGGCAGGTACCACCACTGATAGCGCTGCAATCCGAGACGCGCTACGTGATGTGGCCAACCCGCCAGGCGAGGTGGTAGGTCCTGGAGTTGATAGTATCAAGCGAGCGCTGGAGCTAATCCTGCTGGGTCAGGATATTAACTACGAAGGTGCTGGTGGTTCTCACGACTTCGACGAGAATGGTGATGTAATCTCCACCATCGAAATCTGGAAGATTGAGAATGGTGTGATTGTCTCCACAGGAAGATACGAGCTACCCTAGGCCTTACCAAAAAACTCTTATGAGTTAAGGGAGCTCTAGCAGTAGAGGGGCTGCCCCTAGTGGCTTACGGCTCTGGAGGGGCAGCCTTATCTGCTGGTGGTACAGGTTGTGATATTCTTCGTTCCTCCCCCAAAATACCTCCGGGACGCAGTAGAATAACAGCAACAATAAGTAAACCGACCATAACATACCGAAAATTGGGGTCGGAAAGGAAGCCAGGTAAGAACTGGGTTCCGCTCCAAATACCCCACACGACGAAGGCTCCGAGGATTGCCCCCTTGTTGTTACCACTACCTCCCACCATCAGCATCGCCCAGATGATGAAAGTGGCCAGCAAGGGATCGAAGGTATGGGGGTCTACGAAGCGGATATTATGGGCGTAGAGGGCACCACCTATGCCCATGATAATCGCTCCCAGTATGAAGGATTGGAGCTTGAAACTAAACACGCTTTTCCCGCTGGCAGCGGTAGTCACCTCGTCCTCCCTGATGGCTTTGAGTACCCTCCCCCACGGAGATTTAAGGGTTTGTTCCACGGCGATATATATGATGACTAGTACGACTACCACTACTACTAGATACAAGTAGACGTAGTTCTGGGGTGAGACCAGGTCCCCCAGGAACTTGGGGATACGGTAGAGGCCCTTAGAGCCGTTGGCCAGCCATCTTTCGTTGAGGAAGATAAACCGGATACTCTCAGCGATACCCAGAGTGGTGATGGCCAGATAGTCTTCTCTCAGTCGAAGAGTGATAAAACCAATAATCAGGGCCACGAGGCCGCAAACGGCTCCAGCCGCTAGTAAGGCGATGAAAAACCAGAGGTCTATGCCCAAGTTGAAAACGCCTAGAAGTGCTGGCAGGTTGCCGCCGAAGATGTGGTCTTCAAATAGCAGAGGATCGGGGGTAGCTGTAGTTAGCAGTGCCGATGTGTAGGCACCCACGGCAAAGAAGCCGGCAATGCCGATATTAAACAGGCCTGTGTATCCCCAGTGCACATTGAGCCCTAGGGTAAAAATGGCATAGATTACTGCCATGACAGCAAACCCGGTAATATAGCTTAGGATACCGGTGATGTCTATCATTCTCTCACCCCAAAAATTCCTCTGGGACGCAGAAGGAGCGTCACGATCATGATCGAGAAGGCAACCACTGTTTTATAGGCTGGAGAGAGCCATTGGGTAGAAACCTCACCAGCGACCCCAATGATAAGAGCTCCCACCAGGGCTCCGTAAGGGTTTCCAATGCCACCTAAGATTACTGCGGCGAAGAGAGGGATCAGAAACCGCCATCCCATAATGGGCACGAGCTGTGCCTGAAAGAGCGCCATTAAGACTCCTGCTGTGGCAGCGAGTGCGGCGCTTATCGCCCAGGTAAACCATAGGACATGCTCAGTGTTAATGCCGCTTACCCTGGCCAGCTCTAGATTGTCTGAGGTGGCTCTCATTGCCTTACCCATCTTGGTGCGGGTGAGAAACAAGTAGAGAGCTAGGACTAAGATTATCGCTAATGCTCCGATAAAGAGGTTATCTGGTGGAATGCGGACGCCCATGGGAAGCTGATAAAAGGGCACGGATAGCCGGGGGTACTGCCACGTACCTCCACCCCAGATGACCTGGACCAGGCCCCTCAAAGCGATGGCCACACCAAGGGATGTCATGGCCAGCACTACATTGCTGACCCCCCGACGCCGCAGGCGCCGGTATACACCTACATCTAAGCCAATAGCTACAGCTGCTAAGACCAGCATGGTGAGAGGGAGTGCCAGGAACACGGGATAGCCAAAGGTAAAGGGTCCTAACCCTGTACTCTCCAACCCAATTCTGGGGAAGAGCATACCCAGCAGAAAAAGCGCGACGTAGGCACCCAGAGTCATGAAATCGCCATGGGCGATGTGGGCGAACTTGTGAATGCCATAGATTAGAGAGAGGCCGACGGCACCGAGTGCAATAATAGCTCCCAAGAAAAGACCATTGACTATCAGCTCCAACTTGATGAAGGAGAGGAAGGCAAGAATAAGCACTACCAGCAGGATGGCCAGTACAGAATAGCCGGCGGTCCAGTTTGAGAGAAGTCGTCGGGCTATCTGCTTCGGAATTGTCATGTTCCTACCCTCCGAGGTAGAGCCGTGCCACTTCTGGATTCTTTAGCAAGTTCTCACCCCTATCCTCGAGCTGGTTTTGTCCCGAAGCAATAATGTACCCCCAGCCAGACAGCTTCAATGCCTCCCGAGCATTCTGCTCCACTAAGAGAATGGCTACACCGGTACTATTGATGCCGAGAATCTTTTCCAAGACGGAGGTCACTAAATTGGGGGCAAGCCCGGCTGAAGGCTCGTCCAAGAGTAGCATGATTGGATCCAACATAAGGGCTCGGGCTACGGCCAGCATCTGCCGCTGACCGCCCGACAGGGTCCCCGCTCTATCATTGCGCCTTTCGATCAAATCAGGGAATAGGTCATATACCTCGTTCAGCCGGTGACGGAAGTCATCGGTTCGTATAAAGGCTCCCATCTCTAGGTTCTCGTGGATAGAGAGGGAAGGGAAGACGTTACTGGACTGAGGAACGTAGCAGAGACCCTTGCGCACAATTGTCTCGGGGGCCATGCTGGTAATCTCCTGGCCGTTGAACAAGACTTGGCCCTTCTTAGGTTGCACCAAGCCAAAGATGGTTTTTAGCAAGGTGGACTTCCCTGAGCCGTTGGGTCCAATAATGGTGACGATTTGCCCCTCCTCAATGGTGATAGAGACACCATGAAGGATTTCCGTCTCTCCGTAGCCAGAAATAACCTCTTTTACCTGGAGTAGGCTCATCAGTTTTAGACTCCCAGATAGGCCTCCAACACTCGCTGGTCCTGCTGCACCTCCTGAGGGCTACCTTCCATGATGTTCTCGCCATTGCACATAACGACGATGGGATCACACAGCTGCATCACCAAGTCCATATCATGTTCGATAACGAGAAAGGTTAGACCCTTTTCAACGCAGGACCTGCGGATATCCTCAACCAATTGGTTCATCAGAGTAGGGTTCACCCCAGCTCCGGGTTCGTCCAGCAATATCAACTGCGGCTCTGCCATCAATGTCCGGGCTAGCTCCAAGAGCTTCTTCTGCCCCGAAGAGAGGTTGCCAGCATACTCATCCTTAAGGTCCAGTAGATTCACAAACCCCAAAACCTCCACGGCTTGTGCTTCGACCTTATGCTCTTGGCGCTTAACTCGCCAAGGGAGCAGCCATGAGCTCCAGATGTGTTCCCCGACCTGATGGCTAGGCACCAGCATTAGGTTCTCTAAGACAGTCATACGCTTTAGTTCACGGGGGATCTGAAAGGTTCGCACGATACCGTGCCGAAAGATATCGTGGGGAGCGAGTCTATCTATCCGCTTCCCCTGGAACAGAATCCGACCGCTAGTGCACTGGAGGAAACCAGTGATTAAATTGAAGAGGGTGGTTTTCCCCGCACCATTAGGGCCTATCAGTCCAGTTATGGTTCTCGGCTTTACCTGAAATGAGCAGTGGTTGACGGCTCGAATGCCACCAAAATCTTTCACTACATCTCTTATCTCAATGATTGGATCAGATTCTTTCATAATGTCACTCGTGAAATTAGTGGAAGTATCTGTAAATTTTCCTGAATATTATGGCATAAAACTATTTCAATTGTAAAGATGGTTGGTTCTTGCTAATCTTACAATTCCCTATTTGAAAGAGCATAAGGTTCCTGCGATAACGATGTCAGCTACCGGGGTCCCACTCTCTGAGGTAGAGGGGACAGAATGGCACTTCCGCACCTGCCTGCGTGATGATGCTCAAGCTCTGGTGTTAGCCGATGTCGTTATAGATAACGGCTATACCAGATTGGCTACTATAGTATTGGATAACACCTATGGTATAGGTTTGGAAACAGCGATTGTTGACGGACTTGAAGCGGCAGGGTGGCAGGGAGAACATGTGGCATCGATACATTACGATATCACTAAGGCGGACTATCGCACTGAACTAGGGGTAATTAGGGATAGCAACCCAGATGTAGTTCTGGCTGTTACCTACGGTGACGATGGCATCATAGTCTTTAAACAGGCCTTAGAGATGGGCTTGGATGAAATTGCCTGGCTTGGCTGCGATGGTAATTACGGCTCAGGTCTATTTGCGGAACCCGGTAGCGCTGAGTTTATGGAGAAGGCAATTGTTTGTGGAACTAGAACTGTTGGCTTAGGAACACCTTATGAACAGTTTGTTTCTAACTATACCGAAAAGTTTGGGGCAGCTCCTGAAACCTACTGCGATACCACCTATGATGCGGTATGGGCAATAGCCAAGGCAATAGAGGCGGCTGGTGTCTATTTTGAATTGGTGCCAACAGGTAGAAGATTAGGGTTATAATAACCGATAACACCACCTAAAAAGTAATCACCTCGTCCACTTTGACCTTAACCACGTGCTTAACCTTCATCCCCTTGGAGGCATACTCAGCCGAGATGGTATCAAATAGGTTGCCGCTGTCCAGAATCTCCACCGCCTTCCCCCAGATTCGGCAGCCCTTACGCGTAGCGGCATCAAAGACTATGGCTGATAGTTGCGGGTTCTCTCTCAGGTTAGCCGTAGTCCGTGGTGAAACAATGTCAGCGAACATGACATGCTC
>JAUWEU010000028.1 GCA_030608125.1 Dehalococcoidia bacterium | reverse complement strand
CCTCTTCTATTAAAGAAAGGCTTACTTCGTCGGTAATAAATACACTTCCTATTGACTTGGGTAAAATAAATCTTATCTTGCCTCTCAAAACCTTCTTGTCATGTTCTATAGCCTGGATTATGTTTTCAACCTCAAGGTTTGGCATTTGTGTCGGCAATCCGACTTTTTTGATAACGCTCTTTAGCCTGATTAGCTCATCTTTGTCAAGTATGCCTAGTTTGTTTGAGATTCTTGCCGCAGCCAGCATGCCGATGGCGACTGCCTCACCGTGCTGTACCTTGAAATCCGAGGTCGATTCGATGGCGTGCCCTACGGTATGACCATAATTCAAAATACTTCTTAACCCTAAATCTTTCTCGTCTTTTTCTACTATTTCGGCTTTAATTTTGGCTGATTGGAAAACAACTTCTGCTAACACCTCGTCATCAAGCGATTTTACCATATTAAGGTTTTTCTCAAGGAAAGCGAAAAATTCTTTGTCTCCAATCACCGCACTTTTTATAACCTCAGCCAATCCATCAATAACTACTTTAGTGGGGAGGGTTCTCAGAGTGCTGATGTCTGAGATTACCAGCCTTGGCTGATAGAAGGCTCCGATTTTGTTTTTCAGTTGTCCATGGTTTACCGCTACCTTACCGCCGATGCTACTATCAACCTGTGCCAGCAGGGTTGTTGGTATTTGTATCAGTGGCACCCCTCGCAAATAGGTAGCGGCAACAAATCCTGCCAGGTCTCCAATAACTCCACCACCCAAGGCTAGAATAGGCGTTATCCTTTCGGCATAGAAGGCGGTCAATTCACTGTATAGTTTACCGGCAGCCTCTAATGATTTTTGCTCTTCTCCGTCAGGGACTTGCAAAATGGTTACTCTGAAGCCCTCGGCGATGAGATTCTGCTTTAGAGCATCGCCATATAACCCTTTGACTATGGGGTTGGTGATAATTACTAACTTATCGGCAAACCCATTTTCTTTTAACTGGTGTCCAGTCTGCGTAAGTAGACCTGAACCTATATGTATCTCATAGCTATTAGCGCCAAGTCTTACCTTAACCTTTCTCATCTCATATTGCCTTAGCTTTCATTTCTCTCAGGCATAACCAGCTTGTGAATTCTTTGGCAGGCATCAATGACGTCTTTAAGTTCATCGGGGGTGATCATCTGTTGACCATCAACCAGCGCTTCCGCAGGGTTATAGTGCACTTCAATTATTAATCCATCGGCTCCGGAGGCTATAGCGGCACAACTCATATTGAAGATGAGGTCTCGGCGACCGGCGGCATGACTTGGGTCAACAATTACCGGTAGGTAGGTTTCCTTCTGAATAACCGGGATAGCAATAAGGTCAAGGGTATACCTGCTATACTGTTTGCCTTTGCCTATAGGTACTATTCCTCTTTCGCATAAAATGATATTTTTGTTGCCCTCAGCAGCAATATATTCAGCAAAAGACAAGAATTCTTCAATGCCGGCACCGAAATGCCTTTTAAACAAAACAGGCTTGTTTTTCTTTGCCACCTTGGTGAGCAGGTCTTGATTATACATGTTTCTGGCTCCTATTTGGAGTATATCAACATACTCTGCCACTAAGTCCACTTGTGTTTCCCCCCTTACCTCGGTTACCACTGGCATTTCGAACTTTTTCCCGGCTTCATATAGCCAGGTTAAAGCTTCTTCTGCTTCTTCCCAGCCTTTAGCTCCCAGCCCTTGGAAGGAGTGAACCGAGCTTCTAGCCTTAAAAACACCCCCTCTCAGAATATGAGCCCCAGCCCTCTTTACCCCTTCGGCAATTTTGAATAGCTGTTCTTTGCTCTCCACGGCACAAGGTCCGGCTATGAATGCCGGCTTATCACCACCTATGCCAATGCCTCCGGCTTTGACTACGGTGCGTTCACTTATCCCTTCAAAGAATTTGCTATATTCCTTGCTGAGCAGTTTATAGGGGGTTTCAATCCTTATTGCCTCTTTCACTCCAGGCAGAGTGGCAAAATGAGTGAATGGTATTTTGCTCTCATCCCCGACCAGTCCAATCACCGTCCGGTATGCTCCTTTGGAAACATCAGCTTTTAGCCCGAATCTCCTTATTTCTGTTATTACCTGGTCTATTTGTTCCTGCGTTGCGTCAGATTCCATTATTATCATTTTTCTCCTCCCTGTATTTATAATCTTACAAAACCTAAGCGCCGTCTTTTTCGTGCCATATCTTTTTGGATTGTAATCCTTTTGGTAACCCAAAACAAAAATCCCTCCCGCTTGGGAGGGTTCTTATTTGTTTTATTTGTTTTCCTAAGATGTAGTTATATTTTTATGTCACCGCCTCCCAAGCGCACCTTGTGCGCCTCGGAAATGTAAAATATGCGTAATATAATTCTCGCCAGTCACTATAAACTAACATGCTCTATGTATCCGGCTTTATTTAGAGTTATTCTATCACAGGGAATAGGGGCTGTCAACAGGGCGAATTGACCTATTGATTACAAAAAGGAAGGTAGAATTGTCATCTTCCCTTATCTACCCCCGTTTTTCATAGTCTGGGCACCAGGTGGCATTGGGGCGTTGCGGGTTGTGACAGGCTCCGCGCCAGTCCCATTTGCAACTATCACACAGGAATATATTCATTCCTAGTGCTTTCTTAATTCTAACCTTAATCTTGTTTGTCCAAGGAGGCTTCACTGGCTTCATTTTCTAAATTAATAATATCAGATTAGATGCTATATGGCAATAATTGTGGTAAAATATAGTCAGCTATATGGGGGGGGGTAATTTATAATGGCTGTCCCTGAGGTTAGAAGAGAAGAGCAGCTAAATATGGAGTCGCTTACCTGGGGTGACCTAACCTGGGTTGATATTGAGGGTCCGACGGAAAGGGAGACAGAATACCTGGCTCAAAATTATCCCTTCCATCACCTGGATTTAGATGACTGTCTCAGTCGGATACAGCGACCTAAGATAGACGAATATAAAGACTATCTGTTTTTAGTCCTTCACTTTCCTGTATTTAATATAGAGGCGCGGGTAACTACACCCAGTCAGGTATCTGTATTTATTGGCGAAAACTACCTGATTACCTTACATAAAGGGGAGCTTAAGCCACTGGTAAAGTTATTCAGGGAGTGTCAGATTGATGAAGAATCGCGGCAAGAGAATTTCAGCCAGGGCTCTGGCTATCTCCTCTATCGCATAATTGATAGGTTGGTTGACTACTGTCTCCCAATATTGAACAAGATTGGCGACAATATTGAGTCTGTTGAGGACAGAGTCTTCTCCAATGGGATACGCAATGCAGTAAGAGAAATCTCTATACTCCGGCGTGATATCATCTCCTTTCGCCGCATCATCTGGCCAGTGCGAGCCGTTATCGGTAGTCTGGAGCCAAAGGTTCGCCGCTTCACCAAGATGGATATGTTAGTTTACTTCGGCGATATGGTTGACCATGTAGATAAAATTTGGGATGCTCTAGATGACTATAAGGAGGTAATTGAAGGGCTAAATTATACCCATGATTCGTTGGCTACTAATCGCACCAATGAGGTTATGCGAATGCTAACCATCATTGCTACCATCCTCCTACCTATTACCGTAGTGGCCAGTATCTACGGAATGAATATCCCATTACCCTTCCAAAACTCCAGCTACTCCCTCCTATTTGTGTTCTTTATTATGCTGGTCATTATTGGCAGTATGCTCTACTTCTTCCATCGCCAGCGCTGGATCTAAGCAATGATTTCACACCGATTTGTGATTATCGCTGCTATCTTTGTTACCTGGTCTCATCGCTTGAGGAGCCTATGATTCTAGTAGTATTAGCTACATTATTTGCTACCTGCCTACTTATAGCAAACATCTTAGCAGTAAAGCTTGTTTCTATTGGTGGATGGGTTGTCCCAGCAGGAGTAATCGCTTATCCATTAACATTCTTATTTACCGATGTGATTGCGGAGCTTTATGGTAGGCGAACAGCTTCCAAAGTCGTTTGGGTAGGTTTTGGCGCCAATCTACTTATGGTAATACTGGTCTTTGGTGGCAAGTTATTACCACCGGCGCCATTCTGGGAAGGCCAGCCAGCTTATGAGTCTATCTTAGGCATGGTACCTAGGATTGTCTTGGCATCAATGATTGCCTACCTAATAAGTCAACACCATGATGTTTTCGCCTTCCATTTTTGGCGAAAGAAGACGAGGGCTAGGTTCTTATGGTTGCGCAATAATGCATCAACGATGGTGTCACAAGCGCTAGATACCGGCGTATTCATAACAATAGCTTTCTGGGGGACTGTGCCTACAGGAATTCTGGTAAACATGCTCCTTACCCAATATTTAATTAAACTTGCTATAGCAGCGTGTGATACGCCTTTTTGTTACATGCTGGTTGGTTTGCTAAAAGAGAAAGTTAAGCAGCCGCCACCTATAGGCGCTGAAGCTTTGGTTTAGGGATGGGGCTAACAATGCACATTCAGGTCTTGGGGGCACATAATTGCGAATCGCAGAATTCAAGGCTTATCAGTTTATTAATTGATGATACCCTGGCGATAGATGCCGGTTGCCTTACCTCCAGTCTATCCTTCTCGGCTCAGCGAAAACTTAAGGCAATCCTGCTCACTCACCAGCACTATGACCATATTAGAGATGTCCCAACTTTGGCTCTGAACCTTGCTCTCTGGAATGCTACTATTAATATCTATTCCATACAACCCGTATATGATGCCCTATCCACTCATCTGCTAGATGGCAAACTTTATCCTAAATTCTTGGAACAGCCTCCACAGAATCCGACGATTAAATTTACCATAATAGAAGCATACAAGATTAAGCAAATTGAAGGCTATGATGTTCTGGCTGTCCCAGTGAATCATACCGTTCCCACCGTTGGCTACCAAATTACTGCTTCCGATGGCAAAGCGGTGTTCTATACCGGGGATACGGGACGAGGCTTGGCTAACTGCTGGAGGCATGTATCACCCCGGCTACTTGTTATTGAGGTTACTGCGCCGGATAGCTATGAAAAATTTGCCAAAGAGTCGGGGCACCTCACCCCGAGTCTATTGAAGCAGGAGCTAATTAGTTTCCAAGAGGTTAAAGGTTACCTGCCGCAGGTAGTTATAGTTCATATGAATCCTAATCTGGAGGAGGAGATAGCGGCTGAAATAGCAGCCGTAGCCAGGGAATTAAATAATCCAATCACCCTCGCCTATGAGGGGATGCAACTTCATCTGTAAAGGGGTAAGGCTAATAAGCAATCTAAAATTTATAGTTGACAATAATGCGGGAAAACTAGCCAAATGGCTGAGGATAATGGGGTATGATACTCTGTTCTTCAATGGCAGTGACGACTCTGGTATGATTGCTATTGCTCTAGCTGAAGATAGAGTAATACTAACCAGAGACACCCAGATTATAAAAAGACGGGTAGTAACCAGCGGGCGACTCAAAGCCATTCTTATCCAGAGTGATGAACCTGAGCGACAAATGCGTCAGGTAATAGATACTCTAAACCTGGATTGGCAATTTAAGCCGTTCACTATTTGTCTGGAATGTAATCAACCTCTGGTGGAGAGGAGCAAACAGCAGGTGAAAGACCTGGTGCCACCTTATGTGTTTAAGACTCAAAGCCAGTATATGGAGTGTCCTGCCTGCCACCGAATCTACTGGAGAGGAACCCACTGGCAGGCAATGACCAAGAAGCTGGAGAAGTTCATTAAAGATTGACCCTAGTCCATGATATTGTTACACTTCAAATTGCCATGAAAATTGTAACTGCAGAACAGATGGGGCAAATTGATAGACGGTGCGCTGAGGTTGGCTTGCCCACTAGCGTGCTTATGGAAAATGCTGGGAAAGCGGTGGCTGAAGAGGTGAGACAAATCCTGGGCACTATTGACCAGCAGCACATCCTAGTCCTAATCGGACCGGGTAACAATGGGGGGGATGGGTTAGTTGCTGCTCGTCATCTTCATGATTGGGGAGCCAAGGTCAGCCTCTGTCTCCTTAGCCAGAGACCACCTGATGACCCAAATCTTAAGCTAGTTCAACAACGAGGCATAACTTGTGTTGAAGCAACTCAGGATGAGAACCTAAGCCAGCTTGATGAGTTGCTGTCATCAGCTAGCGCTGTTATTGACGCTTTATTTGGCACGGGTAAGAGTCGCCCGCTTGGTGGTATCTTCCTGCAAGCATTAGACAGGGTAAGTAAAGCTAAAAAGAGACAGGCAGGTTTTCGTGTTGTTGCTCTGGATTTACCCTCTGGGCTTAACGCTGATAGTGGTGCTGTAGACCCGGCTTGCCTTTATGCTGATAATACTATTACCCTTGGTTTTCCCAAGCCAGGCTTATTCAACTTCCCAGGCGCAGAAAGAGTCGGTAAAATAACAATAGCCGATATTGGCATACCCACATACCTGGCTGAGGCGGTAACTACAGAGCTTATCACCAATGAGTGGGCAAGAGAAGTTCTTCCCCGTCGTCCGCTTGGAGCTAATAAAGGAAGCTTTGGTAGAGTTCTGGTTGCTTCTGGCTCAATCAATTATATTGGTGCTGCCTACCTAGCTTGTAGTGGTGCCATACGAGTAGGGGCAGGGTTGGTAACCCTGGCGACAGCTACCAGCTTACAGCCTATTCTAGCTTCCAAATTAACTGAGGTAACCTACCTCCCCCTACCCGAATCCCAGCCAGGCATTGTCTCCGCCCCAGCCGCCAGGCTCATTCACCAACAATTTAACTACTATAATGTCTTACTTTTAGGCTGTGGATTGGGACAAAGCCAATCAGCCATAAGATTCATTAAGGCTGTCCTTTTCAGGTTGAAGCAAGCACTGCCATCTCTAGTCCTTGATGCTGACGCTCTCAACACTCTAGCTAAAATCCCGAACTGGTGGCAGCAGCTAACCAATGATGCTATACTTACTCCACACCCTGGTGAAATGGCAAGGCTGGTTGGGGTATCAGTGGATGAGGTGCAGTCAGACAGGCTGGGCATCGCCAAAAGGGTGGCTCAAGACTGGCACAAAACAATTGTTCTGAAGGGTGCTTACACCGTTATTGCGGCACCAGATGGGCAAGTTAGAATTAGCCCCGTAGCTAATCCGGGACTGGCGTCAGCCGGAACTGGTGATGTCCTTACCGGGGCTATAGCTGGACTAGTGGCACAGGGTCTATCGCTTTTTGATGCTGCTGCCCTCGGTGTATATCTCCATGGCGAAGCTGGTGAGATGGTTAAGGCTAGGCTAGGCGATGCTGGTATGATTGCTACCGACCTCTTGCCGGCGCTGCCTCTAGTCATTAAGCAGCTAAAGGAGCACCTAATTTAGACTACCGCCCAGAGCCTAATAGCCCAATAAGGAGAAGCCTTTTATCAAGGGAAGGTTGAAGGGGCGGAGCCCCTTCAACCCTAACCTCCCCCTCCTTGAAAGGAGATGGGGACACAGGGGGTGAGGTTCATAAGCAATAAAAAATACGTTGGGGTAGAATGTAAATAGGATGCCATGCTATTAGCCATTGATATTGGTAATACTGATATTAGTTTAGGGGCTTTTGAGGGTGAGGAGCTTCGTGCTACCTGGCATATGGCTACCGGTATTCACCGCATGGCTGATGAGTATGCCGCCTTACTGCTTAATCTGCTGCATCATCAAGGTCTAGACAAGTCTGACATTAAAGAGGCAGTCCTGTGCAGTGTTGTCCCACCTTTGGTAGCCACTTTTGACGAGCTATTTCAACGCTATTTCCATATCTCGCCGCTGGTGGTAGGGGCTGGGGTTAAGACTGGGGTGCGCATCCGTACGGATAACCCGAGAGAGGTTGGGGCTGACCGCATTGTAAACGCCGCCGCTGCCCATCATCTCTATGGAGGTCCGATAATCATTACTGACCTGGGAACAGCTACCACCTTTGATACAGTATCTAAGGAGGGTGATTACCTGGGAGGGGCTATTGCCCCCGGTATAGCCGCCGCTGCCGAGGCTCTGTTTGTGCAGGCGGCAATGTTACCCCGGGTGGAGTTAGCCCGTCCCAAACAGGCTATTGGCACCAATACTATTGCTGCCATGCAATCAGGAATTGTCTTCGGCTATACAGCCCTTGTTGAGGGTATGGTGGCTCGCATCCAGCAGGAATTGGGGGAAAAGGCTAAGGTGGTGGCTACTGGCGGCTACGCTGAACTCATAGCTAAAGAAACAGGAGTAATTGATGTGGTCAACCCCAATTTGACCTTGATTGGATTAAGACTTATCTATCTAATGAACAAAGCCTGATAGGGAGGCAATGGTGTTAGCCAACAAAACTGTAGTATTGGGCATAACCGGAAGTATAGCTGCCTA
>JAUWEU010000074.1 GCA_030608125.1 Dehalococcoidia bacterium | reverse complement strand
ACATCAGCCTTATCAGTCGGAGATACCAGCCTATACCCCGCCTCAGCCAATTGTCGGGCTAAAAGCTCCGTCTCAGCTTGATTGAGCTTACAGCCTAAGCTATCTAAGGCAACCTTTGTACTTTCATGCCCCATACTCGCCACACCAGTCTCAACTTGAAACTATTTATTAACCCCATCCCCTTTATCCCCTTCCCCTTAGCAAGGGGAAGGGGAAGGATTATTTCTTTAGAGGGGCTTCGCCCCTCTATAACTCCCCTTACTAACCAGCCTTTCTCATTCCTAAATTGACTATCAAGCTACACAGGCATTATAATGTTGGCAATATCAGGTGGTCAAACTGAAAAACGGATTGCAACACCCGAAGCAGCCCGAAGGGGGCTAGAGAGTGCCATGGCAATATATTGGGAATACCCTTACTGCGAATGTAGGTTTTCAGAGCGAATACTTCTCAAGCAACATTTACTGGATAAGTATTATCCTAAAGTTGCTGAGATAGCAAAATCTTGCCGTAAGCCACAAACCCTAAGCTGGGCTGCCGGTTGGGTTGCTTCCTTCCGCGGATATAGAGAAGAGTAGAAGTTCCGATTAAGGGGGTAAGGTTGATGAACAATCTTAATAATAGAGTGGTGGTTACTGGTATGGGGGTTGTGTGCCCTCTTGGTCTTAATATCTCCACTACCTGGGAAGCTCTCATTGCTGGCAAGTCTGGCATTGACTACATCACCCTATTTGACGCTGAGCCCCTTGAAACCAAGATTGCCGGCGAGGTAAAGGGGTTTGAGCCCACCGATTATATCAACCGCAAGGAAGCCCGCCGTATGGACCGCTTCGCCCAACTGGCAGTAGCTGCCAGCCTTCAAGCAGTGGAGCAAGCTGGACTGCAAATTAATTCCATGAATCAGGATAATATCGCTATCATAGTTGGCAGTGGGATTGGTGGTCTAACCACCCTATTTGAACAAACCAAAATAATGTTGGAAAAAGGACCAAACAAGGTGAGTCCCTTTTTAGTCCCAATGATGATATCTGATATGGCGGCTGCCCAGGTATCTATTACGCTGGGAGTGAAGGGACCAAATCTGTGCACTACATCAGCTTGCTCCAGCGGCTCAGATGCTATCGGAGTTGGTTATGAACTCATTAAGCGAGGTGATACCCAGGCGGTGATAGCTGGTGGCAGTGAGGCAATAATCAACCCAATAGGTATTACCTCTTTCAGTGCCCTCAAAGCTATCTCAACCAGAAACGATGAACCACAGCTAGCCTCCCGCCCCTTTGATGCTGAACGGGATGGTTTTGTCATCAGTGAGGGATCTGGTCTTCTTATCTTGGAAAACCTTACTCATGCCCAAAAGCGGGAGGCTAACATTCTGGCTGAAATTATAGCTTATGGAGCCAGTGCTGACGCCTATCATATTACCCAGCCTGATGAAAACGGGGAGGGTGCGGCTAGGGCAATGCAGGTAGCACTTGATAAAGCCGGTATCACTGCTGCTGAAATTGATTATATTAACGCTCATGGCACATCCACGCCACTAAACGACAAAACGGAGACTATATCAATAAAGAGTGTATTTGGTGATAATGCCTACAAAATTCCGATAAGCTCCACCAAGTCTATGATGGGACATCTCATAGGCGGTGCCGGTGCTGTTGAGGCGGCAATATGTATTATGGTTATCCAGCACGGAATAATACCGCCAACGATAAACCTCACTCACCCCGACCCCGAATGCGACCTAGATTATGTGCCTAATGTAGCCCGCCGAGCCAAAGTTACCACTGCCCTGTCTAACTCTTTCGGCTTTGGTGGACATAATTCAGTTCTAGTCTTTCGACAATATACTGAGGCATTAGCTTGAACCATAGCTGTTGGAATCTTCTGCCGCCAGTTCCAGATAAACATCTGGCTAACGCTTTAGGTTTTCCCCCACTAATAGCTCAGCTCCTGTATAATCGGGGTCTTACTGAGCCATCTCAATTAGAATTATTCATCACTGGCGATAAACGCCTGTCAGGTAATCCCTTCCTGCTACCTGATATGCACCAGGCGGTAGCCAGGATTTACCAGGCTTTGCTTTCTGGGGAAAACATTGCTATCTATGGCGATTTTGATGTTGATGGCATCACCGCCACTGCCGTGCTAGTCCAGGGGCTATCATGCCTTGGCGATAAGCCTATCCCCTATATACCACATCGGTTGAGTGAAGGACGTGGACTTAAAACAGCCGCCTTGGAGAACCTTTACCGGCAAGGCATTAGCCTGGTTATTACCGTTGATTGCGGAATTACTGCCCTATCCCAGGTTAAGAAGGCAAAAAGGATGGGGCTTGATATAATTATTACCGACCACCACACCCCCCTGCCCGAAATCCCGCCAGCCATTGCTATTGTTAATCCCAAATTGCCCGGCTCAAACTACCCCTTTTCAGAACTAGCTGGTGTCGGGGTAGCCTTCAAGCTCCTTCAAGCTCTGTTTCAGGGCATTGGTAGAGAGCAGCAATTGGACGAACTAATGGACCTGGTCGCCCTGGGAACTGTAGCTGATATGATGCCACTACTAGGGGAAAACCGATACCTGGTAAAAGAAGGGCTGAAGCTAATTAATACCAGCCCCCGCCTCGGAGTGGAGGAAATGATAACCCAAGCTGGATTAAACATCGGCAGCCTTGACTCAGAAAGTATCTCCTGGGTTATAGCCCCGCGGTTAAATGCTGCCGGGAGACTAGCCCATGCCATGACCGGCTATAAACTGCTAATGACAGACTCGCCACAGGAAGCACAAGAGCTATCAATATGGCTGGAACAAAAAAACGTTGAACGGCAAAGGCTGACCACTAATACCCTAGCCAAGGCTAGAGAGCAAGTATTAGCCCAGGGGATTTCGCCGCTTCTGATAGCCAGTGATAAAGACTATCCAGCGGGAATCGCCGGGCTGGTAGCCGGCAGGTTATCAGAAGAATTCTACCGTCCGACTATTGTTGTCAGAATAGGCAAGCAGATGAGTAGCGGTAGCTGTCGCAGTATTCCCGAGTTTAATATTATTCTCGCCTTAAACCAGTGTAGCCATCTCTTATCTCAATTCGGCGGACACCCGCAGGCAGCCGGTTTTACCCTGCTAACCAGGAATTTGGCTCAACTCCAGCAAACGCTTTTACAGTTGGCAACTACCCAGCTAGCCGGGGTTGACCTTCGTCCCCGCCTTGATATTGATGCCGAGTTTGCCCTACCTGACCTTGGCGGAGATATTTTCCAAACTATTCAACAGCTAGCCCCCTTTGGTAAGGGGAATCCAATACCTACTTTCCTCAGTCGTCGGGTAGAGGTTATTGACTGCTATACTATGGGCAGCGAAGGAGAACACCTGAGGCTGAAAGTAAAGCAAGGGAACACAGCGTGGGACGGGGTGGCTTTCAGATTAGGTAATTACCTGGCTGAGGTCTCCTCACCCCTTGACATCGTGTATAACCTGGAAATAGACCGGTGGGGTGGAGAGGAGAGGCTCAGACTCAATATCCTGGATTTTACGCCTAGTGGCTAAAGGATAGAGGGAACAATTCGTCATTTTGTTACTACAAAGGGAAGTATCACCCTGTAAAAAGTAACCTCGCGTGCAGGGGGACCTGCACTCGTTTGACAAAGAGGCTCCCTTTGTGGTATAGTTAATTATTGGTTCTAGTTTAGGTTATTACAAGCTTTTTTAAATCACTTCAGACTACTTGAGCATTGGATGACCGAGCTCTAACTAAAATATAGAAGAGAGGAGGTCATTCAATGAGTTTTCAGGACAAGTCTCTCCAGTGTTCCGATTGTGGGGCTACCTTCACTTTCAGCGTTGAGGAACAAGAGTTCTTCCAATCCAGGGGCTATATTAATGAGCCCAAGCGCTGTCCCTCGTGCCGCCAGGCAAGGAAGTCAGAGCGTTACGGAAACGGAAACAGTAGCTACGGACTCCAACGCCAGATGTTTCCTGCGACATGCGCCGAGTGCGGCAAGGACACCGAAGTACCCTTCAAGCCTCGCGGTGATAAGCCGGTTTACTGTAGCGATTGCTACCGTAAAGTCAGACTGAGTAGGTAATGCTGGGATAAGACCTCAGGGCATACATGGGCTGAGGATAATTGGCCCGTGTATGTCCCTAGAATGTGTTGGTGTATTATGTCGTTGCAAGTTTCCATACGTGAAGGTGAATCACAAGATTCCCTGTTGCGTCGCTTTCAAAGGATGGTACAGACGAGTGGAATCTTGCGCGAGGCAAAGTCCCACCGTCATTTTCTATCCAAAGGAGAGACGGCACGTTTGAAAGCGCAAAAGAGCGCCAGACGAAGGCGCCGTTACGGGTAAACCAGAAAGCAACCAATGAGCTAATATTTCTGGTCGAACTCAGCATAGTTACTTGAGGCGAGACAGTCGGCGCGGGGTTACGAAATTAAGCAAAAGGAGCACCAATGTGAAAATCTATGTGGGTAACTTATCCTCTGA
>JAUWEU010000043.1 GCA_030608125.1 Dehalococcoidia bacterium | reverse complement strand
CCTCATACCTCTACTCTTTGACTTTGACCAGTGCCATCGTCACTATGTTATTGACCCCCTTTGCTTTAGGCTTTGCCTCGTTCCTTTATCGCCGGCTTAGCCAGGGGGAGAGACTAGGCAAGCTACTAGCCAGACGCCCTGACCCAGGTTGGCAGGATAAGCAATGGCAGCTGTCAGGTCATGCTGTAATTTGTGGACACGGTCGGGTTGGAAGCAGTCTGGCAAGGGTTCTAGAGCGGCGAAATTTTTCCTACCTGGTGATTGACCTTGACCCCCAGGTCATCTCAAGTTTACTTTCCAGGGGGATTCCCTGTATCTACGGAGATGCCAGTAATCCTGAGATACTCGCCCATGCCCAGCTTAAGAAGGCTCGCGTCCTTATTTGCACCTTCCCTGATTTTATGGCTGTAGAATTAACCACCAGAAATGCCCTGAGAATCAACCCTAAGCTTGATATAGTGGCTCGGGTTCACCGTGATACCGATGCTGAACTGCTAAAAGGCATTGGTGTTTCTGAATTGGTCCGCCCTGAGTTCGAAGCTAGCCTGGAGATAACCCGCCACACTCTACACCGCTTTGGCTTAACCAGCATTGAGATTCAACATATCCTTACCGGTCTCAGGGAAGGCAAAGGCTAGTGTAAATTTATAGCGAGCTTGTGATAAAATGCTTTAAGCTACAGTCAGGTGAAAAATGAGTAAAACAACAGTAGGCATTATCAATGTTACTGGTTACGCTGGTGTTGAGCTGGCAAGACTGCTGTATCAACATCCAGAAGTAGAGCTTACCTCAGTTACCGGGCGGAGTGCTGCCGGGCAAAGGTTGGGTGAGGTTTTTCCCCATTTGTCTTGCCTAGACCTGACTATTGAAACCGAGCTGGGGGAAGTTGATTTGGTCTTTTCAGCTATGCCACATAGGGAGAGTGCCAAAGAGGTCATACCGTTGCTTAAGCAGGGTATTAAGGTGGTGGATATTAGCGCCGATTTCAGGCTGAAGGACGCTGCCGAATACTTGAGCTGGTACGGTTTCACTCACCCTGCCCAGCAACTACTTAAACAAGCGGTGTATGGTCTAACCGAGCTATACCGGTCTCAGGTTGCCTCTGCCCAACTGGTGGCTAACCCTGGCTGCTACCCCACCGGGGCTATTCTGGCTTTAGCCCCGGCAGTTAAGGAGGGTCTAATTGAGCCTGAGATTATTGTTGATAGCAAGTCCGGGGTATCCGGAGCCGGTAGAACCCTGAGTGCGCAAACTCATTACCCAGAAGCTAATGAAGATGCCGCTGCCTATGCCCTGGACGGACATAGACATCTGCCTGAGATTATTCAGGAGCTAAAGCGGCTTCGTCCCGAGCAGTCACCTTCAGTAACCTTTGTCCCCCATCTGATACCGATGACCAGGGGAATATTAACTACCTGTTATGCCCCATTAGCCTCAGGTTCTATTTCTATCGACAAAAAGGGGGGAGAAGAGCTGAGGCAGCTCTATCTGGACTTCTATAAGGATGAGCCCTTTGTCAAGGTGGTAGAATTCTCTCCCCACACCAAGTACACCTGGGGGAACAACCTTTGTCTTATCCATCCCACTATTGACTACAGGACTGGAAGGCTCATAGTTATTAGCTGTATTGACAACCTGGTCAAGGGGGCAGCGGGACAAGCCATTCAGAATATGAACCTTATGCTCGGCTTGCCTGAGGTAACCGGGCTTCAAGCGCTAGCTATTTATCCTTAAAGTCTTATAGCACAAGGAGTTTAAGCGGGCAAGGTTGACAACGATATACTCATTAAAATTAAATAAGGACTTAAGGTGCCAAGGGGGTATTGCTTAGATGAAGAAAAGGCTAGTTGTCGTGTTATCAATGATAGCGGCTAGTATTATGTTTGGCTATCTTTTTTTCTTGAGCTGGCTTTTCGGTTTTCTGACCTGCAAATATATGGCAAGTAAATCAGTCGGAGAACGAGGTACAATAAGATCAATTGTTATTCCGTGTGGGAGATGGAGGATTCATCTTCACCATTGGCTTTGCTCGTTATGCCTAATAGGTCTCAGTTCCACAACCGGTATCCACCTTTTAACCCCAGCTGTAACCTATGGATTGTTGGGTGGCTTAGTTTTCCAGGGTATTTACTGTTACAGTGATTGGCATAGAATTCTAATTGGCAGAAGATGAAGTGGTTACTTTAGGGCTTTTGTAGCTCAATTCCTTTGAGTAGGATGTGGTCAAACATTGTGCCCTTGGCTTGCCTGAGTTCCAGGCAGTCAACAATACCTTTATATTTACCGCCTAATAACCCTTCGCCGATGATGTATGCCCCCTCGGCAGCTTCTTTAGCCACGCTGGCCTTTCTCCCCACCTGTCGCACCTTCCCAAATTGAGAGAGCTTAGGTATCAGCGTCTCGGCAATCTCGGGGATTCCAAAGAGCCTGCCCGAGAGCAGAATCTCACGCGGTTTCTCTACAGCGACCGTTATTGCCGCCACCCCCTTGATTATACTTTCCAATATCATATTCCAGGCTTGTGGGTATTTGTGGTGCTCCTTAGCCAGCTCCTCAGGGGTTAAATCATCCTTGCCACTGACATCTTTGGCACCACCGCTGAAGAGCACTATCCCGGGGAACCTTCCCAGACGCACCGCCAGCTCAGAATCCATACTTCCCAGAGTGATGAAACCAGGTCCCCCTGATGTCCCCCCCAAACCATCAACTATCTTCCCACCCTCAACACCGATTACAGCATTGAAGGCATAACCTACCTCGGCCAGGATGAAAGAGGTCTCACTGTAGTCTATGCTGTAAAGCTCGGCTTGGTCCCTGATTGCCAGGGCGACACAGCACACCTTATCAGCGGTGCCCATATCCATCTTGTTGGCTTTCCTATAGGCAGGCACGGTAGACAGGTGAATGACCCCCGGGGTGAATAAAAGCGGTAAGCCTTCGTCCTTCATCAGCCAGACAACCATCCTGATGCCATCATATAACGGAATGCTCTTGTCATCAGGTACCATCAGAGTTCGCTCTCTCTCAGTTACATCTTCGATGCGGGTTAAAGGCAGACCATAACCCGAGGGACCGACTATCATATCCAGCGGGAAGACATCTCTAACCTTATCCAGGAGCACCTTTGGATTTTGGGCAACCTCAGGCACCGGCACAGAAGTATCCAGGATAATCTCTTCCCCATCCATACCAAAGAAATCAAAGCTCCCAGTCCCGGGGTCAATACCTACAACTCTCATCTTCCCACCTCCTTGGCAGCTAATTTAAGGCTTAAAGGGCAAACCGGGTCAGAGGCAAACCAATCTCCGGTGAGGATAAAGGTTCTGGCACGGCACCCTTTACAGTCTTCTAAATACGGGCAACTTTGACAATGTCCAGTTCTAGTTTTTGAGTCTTTAATCTGGCGAAGAAGAGGTGAGGAAAGCACCTCATGCCAGATTTCGCCCAGGGGTTTCTCATTGACATTACCTAAAGTCAACCGAGCAAAGCTACAAGGTCTGACCTCACCATTAGTCTCAATAAAAATATATTCACCAATAATACAGGCTGTAGTAGAGGGGACTAAGATCCCATCACCTGTAGTTGGCATCTGAGCGAAAAGCCCTCGTTCCCTCACTGTAGCCCAGAAGAACGGCTCATCAAAGAAGAATTGGACTCCTGTTTCCTGCGCCGCCCGGCAAGCAAGCTCAATAGCTTCCCCATATTCCTCAGGGCTGAGAAGCTCCTCAGTATAGTTTTGACAGGGCTTGAGCCCAATAAATGTTACCATTGATGCTCCGATTGAGGCAGCTAACTTAAAAATTCCTGGTATTTCAGTGTAGTTTGTTTTCAAAATAACGGTATTTATTGCCTCCAAAAGCCCTTGTTTAACACAATAGCGAGCCGACTGAACCACCCTTTCAAAGCTAGCGCCATTCCTTATTGTCTCATAGGTGGCTTGGGTGGCACCATCAATGCTTATCATTACCCTTACCCCTAACTGCTTAAGGGTAGCCACTATCTCAGGGGTTAGCAGCATGCCATTGGTAATCAGATGAACTTCAAGTTGTCTTTGCTGCATTAACCCTAATAGCTCAAATAGGTCTTCCCGAAGCAGTGGCTCTCCGCCTTCAACAATGAGCCAATTGGGCTTCAGTTCTGCTATCTCGGCTATGAGCTTTTTGGCTCTCTCGGTTGAGAGTTCCCCTTCAGGAAAGCCACGACAGTGCCTGCAGCTCAGGTTACATTTTGTTGTTATTGCCCAATCTACAAAATAGGGGGGATGAATCTCATACAAGGGATAACCTCCTTAATACGTCGCTGTAAGGCAGTATATCTGATGCCAGGGGCAAAATCAAGCCAACTCTATCCGGCTTGAAATGTTGTCCTGCTGGCTTTGCCTCTGTTATCCTTGCTAAAATGAGAAAAGTGGTAAGTAATACCGACACACATACCAGCACTAATGGGTTTCACTCTATCGATTACATCAAGATTACTATCTTGGGCTTTGGTCTGACCGCCCTTTGGAGCAGTTTACATAGCATTATTCTACCACTACGGCTGCTGGACTTTGTCCCTGAAGCGCTAAAGAATACCTACCTTGGCTATCTTACCTTCACTGGTTTAATCCTGGCGATGGCAGTCCAGCCGATAGCTGGGGCGATTAGTGACCGCTCTGGATTTGCCTGGGGGCGCCGGCGACCCTATATCCTAGTCGGCATGCTGTTGGCTCTGCTTTTTCTGCCCGGAATAGGCTTTTGCGGTAGTTATGTTGCTATCCTCCTTATTTATTGTCTGCTGCAAATTTCCTGCAATACAGCACAGGGTCCATATCAGGGCTTTATCCCCGACCTAGTGCCTGAGGGAAAGAGGGGGTTAGCCTCAGGGGTGAAGAGTTTACTAGAATTATTGGGCGGGGTCGCCGTGGTACGCCTGATAGCCTACTTTATGGGTCACTACTCGGCCGGTGAGGGAGGCTCCTGGCTATGGCTAAGTCTGGGGGCACTGGCTATTGTCCTGTTGGGGGCTATGCTCACCACTATCCTGACAGTTAAGGAGCGACCCGGGACTGGTGGTCCCCGATTGCCCTTGCTGCCAACCCTGTATAAAAGCTTCCACATTGATGTCAAGGCAAACCGTGATTTTATCTGGTTTCTGGGGTCTCGTATGCTTATGGGTATACCGGGTGTAATCTTGCAAACATTCGCTCTATATTATCTGATGGATGTTGTCGGTATAGCTAATCCAGTAGCAGCTACTGCCGACCTTCTTATAGTGGTTGGCGTTTGCTTACTAGCTACGGTTTATCCTGCCGGGCGTCTATCTGATAGGGTAGGGCGCAAACCAATTGTTGTCTTCTCTGGGCTTCTAGGTGCTTTAGGGATTGCGTTACTATTTTTCTCCCAAAGCTATATGCACATAATACTCTGCGGTGCTCTTCTCGGAATTGCCAATGGGGCTTTTTTAAGCACTAGCTGGGCTTTAGCCACAGATTTAGTAGCTAAGGGAGAGGAGGCAAGATACCTCGGTCTAGCCAATTTGGCGCTGGCTGGCGGTTCTGCCCTGGCACGCCTTATTGGACCAGTGATTGATTTCTTTAACACCATTAGCCCTAACCTGGGCTACTCAGTCATGCTTCTGGTTTGCTTTGTTTGTTTTGTTGCCGGCTCACTACTGCTGCTGAAAATTAAGGGGCGAGGTTAACTAAAGTATGGTAATACAGTTTCCCACCCCCAGGCAGCAGCCAAGACGATACCTACATATAGTATGGTTCTGCCCAACCAGCATAGAATGAAAAACTTCCACAGAGGAAAGCGGAGGACTCCGGCGGCTATTCCAACTAGGTCAAAAAAGAATGGCACTATGGAGAGGATAAAGATAGCCAATGCTCCCCACCTCCTCAGCCGCTCCACCAGCCGATTATATAGCTTCACCCTTTCTACAATCCCCCGTCCACTATAGCCTAGCATATAGCCGGTCATCTCCCCGATAGCTGCCCCCACCCCACCAACCAGCCCCACAATGATTGGACCAAGTGGTCCGGTATCTGGGTAGAGAACAACGCCTATAGTCGCCAGTATCGGTAGAATTGGGGCGGCTAGAATAACGGCAGCATTCCCGAACAGACTGATAAGGAAAGCGCCCCAATAGGCATAGTTTTTTAGTTCGGCAAGCCTTTCCGGGTGGCGTCCGTAAACAAGGAATATGCCAACCGTAATAGCAATGACAAGGAGCAGGGTTAATAAGGGAATGACTCTCTTCTTTAGCCAGTCCCTCTTTACAATCTCGGCTTGCTTATCGTTATTAATTATCCTACCCATCTTGTCTTCTGAGCATTGTAGCACATCATAGTTTAGACTGGTGATATAGTAACCGCAGAAACACACTCCTCGCATGTATGAAAACGCTGCGTTTGTCAAGTAAAAATATGTATTACACTATAAGTACTCCTTCAAATCACCATAACCAGGTAAAATGGGCTCAAGACCGTTTC
>JAUWEU010000077.1 GCA_030608125.1 Dehalococcoidia bacterium | reverse complement strand
GGCAAGTCCCTCTCCCCGAAATACCACTATAAAGCGGTGCTCCTTAACCGGGCAGACAAAAAGTTTAACTTCATCTATTAGCACGCCGTCTAGCAACTGGCACAGCTCAGCGCACTTCTCGGTAGAGATACGACCCGCTCTGCGGTCGGTAACCAAGCCAGTTTCATCCACAGTGCAAAAGTTACCCCGGGCGGCTACATCTCCCTGTTGAAGGTCAAAGTCTACCCCTATTGCTTCCAGCGCACCCCGACCAATATTGAAGGTGACCGGGTCATAACCAAACAGAGCCAGGTGACCCGGTGCGCTACCCGGGGTTATCCCCGGGCTCACCGGGTCAATAAGACCACATATCCCTCTAGTTGCCAACTTATCAAGGTTTGGTGTGTTAGCTGTCTCAAGTTCTGTCCTACCTGTTTGGGGATGGGGTAATCCGCCTAACCCATCAATAACTAATAGCACAATCCTGTTAGGTGAAGACCTAGAAATGGACTTTATTAGCTCCAAATTAATTATATCAACCTCACCCCCTTTATCCCCCTCTCCATGATATGGATATATATTCCTATCATGAGGGGGAATGGGTTATGCAACAGAGGCTTTGCCTCTCTTTAACTCTCTTTATGTCTCCTTATCAAGCAATGTCTCTACACCGGGCAATGTTTTACCACTTAAGAATCTAAGTGTAGCCCCACCCCCGGTTGAGACAAAGGTCATCCTGTCGGCTAGTTTCATCTCAATTACTACCTCAGCAGTAGAACCTCCCCCGATAATAGTAGTAGCATCAAGACCAGCCAGAAGTCTAGCCATAGCTTTTGTTCCCTTAGCAAATTGAGGCTTCTCATATATGCCCATAGGTCCATTCCAGAAAATTGTCTTGCACTTACGCAGTTCTTCAGAGAAGTTCTTAATGGTTTGGGGACCTATATCTACAATCCTCAAACCGGGTGGTATATTTTCTATAGATACGACCTTAACTTTAGCTTCAGCGTCAAGTCCATCAGCAACAATCACATCAACCGGTAATAGTAGGCGCACCCCATTTCTTGATGCTTTTTCCATTAACCTAACAGCAGTGTCCAGCCTGTCTGCCTCAATCAACGATAGACCTACCTCATAGGACTTAGCTTTTAGGAAGGTGGCTGCCATACCGCCACCAATTAGAAGAGAATCTACCCTATTCAGAATATTTTCCAGCATGCCAACCTTATCGCTCACCTTAGCCCCACCCAGAAGCCCACCAAAAGGGTGAGCCGGATTCTCTAGGATACTACCCAGGGTTTTAACTTCCCTCTCAAGCAACAACCCAGCTACCGAAGGCAGATATTCAGTAACCCTTACTATGGAGGCATGGCTGCGATGAGAGGTGCCAAAGGCATCATTAACATATATGTCAGCTAAATTCGCCAAGGCTCGAGCAAAGACGGCACTATCCCTCTCTTCAGCAGAATGAAAACGAAGGTTTTCCAGAAACAAAACATCACTGCTCTTCAAGCTCGCTATTGACTTCTTCGTTTCAGAACCAATACAATTCTTGGTAACTCCAACCTGCTTGCCCAATATTTGTGATAAACGCTGAGCAACAACAGTTAATCGCAGCTTATCAACCACCTTTCCCTCAGGTCGGCCCAGGTGAGAAGCAAGGATGACCCTCGCCCCCCGGTCAATAAGATATTCAATAGTCGGTAGAGTTGCTCGGATACGACTATCATCAGTGATTTTCCCTGTCTTCTCATCTAAAGGAACATTGAAGTCAACCCTGACTAAAACCCTTTTACCACTAACATCAATGTCCCTGATTGTCTTCTTATCCATTTGTCCCTTAAAAATCTATAAGCTTAAATACAAAAATCAGGTGTAATCTATGACACCTGATAGTCCGCCCCCCACTTTTCTTGATATATAGACCACTTACTCTTAATGGACATATTTCCTCTGATGGAGACTGTTTATCAACCCCGAGATGGTTGTTTCGGCATCAACCTCACCTCTTCATTCTTCCCTTGATAAAGAACCTCTTGCTATCTCTGTTAGCAGAGAAGTAGAATCACGGTTAGGAAATAAGGCTAGGACTTGTTTGGCTATCCCTTTGGCATCAAGACCATACTTGGAGCGAAGCATAGCTTGAGTGCCTTGCTCCACAAACTCGTCAGGGATACCAATACATTTTACCTTAATATCACTTATGCCTGATTGTTGAAGAAGCTGGACTACGCTGCTACCAAAGCCACCGCTTAGAGCATTCTCCTCAACTGTAACCAAGCGCTTAGTATAGCTAGCTACATCTGCTATGAGTTCCGAGTCTAATGGCTTGGCAAAGCGGGCGTTAACTACTGTAGCCTCAATCCCCTTTGAGGCTAACTCCTGGGCTGCCTCAAGGGCAGGAGCTACCATAGTCCCTATGGCTAATATGGCTACATCCTTTCCATACCTTAGGCTCTCCCATTTACCTATGGGAATCTCGTGCAGTTCCGTATCTAATTCTACCCCTAACCCAGGGTCGCGTGGGTATCGTATAGCCATAGGATGGTCTGATTTCACTGCTGTGTAAAGCAAGTGCTGAAGCTCATTTTCATCCTTGGGGGCAGCTACAATTAGATTAGGAATTATTGTTAGATAAGAAATATCAAAAGTACCTTGATGCGTCTTACCGTCATCACCAACAATGCCACTACGGTCAATAGCAAAAATAACCGGCAAATCCTGGAGGCAAACATCATGTATAATCTGGTCAAAAGCGCGCTGCAAGAAGGTAGAATATATAGCCACAATAGGTATGAAACCTTGGGTAGCCAAGCCGGCGGCAAAGGTAACCGCGTGCTGCTCACAGATGCCAACATCAAATACACGCTGTGGAAACTCAGCGGCAACAATACTCAAATAACTTCCCTCGGGCATGGCTGGGGTAACCGCTACCAGCTTGGGATTCTGCCGAGCCAGGCGAAGCACAGTTCGAGCAAATACCTCACTGTAAGTTGGTGTTGCCTTGGTGTTTGCACCTTTGGCTGGCACACCATGGAAGTAAACAGCATCTCCCTCGGCTGGATGATAACCTTTGCCCTTGGTAGTAATAACATGAATTAAAATCGGCTCGAGATGATAGTCTCTTGCCTGGCTAAAAGCTAGTTCCAGCTCGGAAATGTTATGCCCGTCAACAGGTCCGATATAGGTGAAGCCGAGTTCCTCCCAAAGCATTGTCGGCAAAATTAAGCCTTTAAAGCCGCTCCTAATCTTTTGACCTGCTTGCCATAGCCTATTACCTAATGGGAGGGTGGTAAGTAGCCGTCTGCTTTCCTTCTTTGCCCGATAGTAGCGGTAGTTAAACCGTATCCTAGTTAATAGTTTAGCTAAGGCTCCAACCGTAGGCGAAATTGACATTCCATTATCATTTAGAACCACGATAAGCCTAGAACCCAAGTGCCCTGCCTGATTTAATGCCTCTAAAGCCATACCGCCGGTTATAGCACCATCACCGATAATAGCTATTACATAATAGTTATCGTCGGAGAGGTCACGAGTAACAGCTATACCCAGGGCAGCCGAAACTGAAGTGCTGGCGTGACCAGCGCCAAACGGGTCATGCTGACTTTCGTTACGGCTGGTAAAACCGGATAACCCGCCATATTGACGCAGAGTAGCAAAACGCTGCCTCCTGCCAGTAAGCAGTTTATGGGTATAGCTTTGATGTCCCACATCCCATACAATTTTATCTCGTGGGCTATCAAATACCCGGTGCAAAGCTATAGTAAGCTCAACTACACCCAGATTGGAAGCTAGGTGCCCCCCGTTAGCAGTTACTGTAGCCACCAGTTCCTGTCTAATCTCAGAAGCTAATTGCCTGAGCTCCGGTGGCGTCAACCCTTTCAAATCTGCCGGATTGTCTATTCTGTCTAATAATCGCAATATTTTAGCCTGCTGACCAATCAAATCTAGAAGCCGACCTCATACTAGCAATGTAGATGAATGATTGTCAAGCTAGTGCCTTTATAAACGGCTTGACGCTACAGCGCCTATTTGGTGCGCTCTCAAAGTAGAATCACTTTTACCAGAGATGCTAAAGGAAGGTCGTGTCACCACCAGAATGGCTTCTCAATTCGGGTTTTCCTAAAGAACTGGTAGTGCTTCTTATTGCCGTACTACCAGTTCTTGAACTCCGTGTTGCCATTCCAGTAGGCATAAACACGTTTGGTATGCCGTGGTATCATGCATTTCCCCTAGCCTTCATCGGCAACCTCTTGCCCGTGCCTATCATCATATTATTCCTTGAAGCTATTACTCGGTGGCTTAGCAAAATAGAATTCTTCCGCAGGGCGTTGGACTGGTTATTTGAGCATACCAGACGGCGGGGCAGAATCGTTGAGAAGTACAAGCGAATTGGTCTGGTGTTGTTT
>JAUWEU010000052.1 GCA_030608125.1 Dehalococcoidia bacterium | reverse complement strand
CAGCATTACTATTACCTTTGACGAAGCAGCCTTTGGCTGTGAAAAGGAGATAAATATATTACGCACTGAGAATTGCTCCATGTGCCAGGGTATTGGCTGCAAGCCAGGTAGTCAACCTAGCCGATGCCCCAACTGTAATGGCAGTGGGCAGGTGCGCCGAGTTCAGCAAACCATATTTGGTCGCTTCATTAATACTGCTACCTGCAGTCAGTGCCATGGCGAGGGCAGTATTATTACTGAACCCTGTCCTCAGTGCCGGGGCATAGGAATGGAGAAGCGTCAACGCAGTATCTCAGTCAGAATTCCAGCCGGAGTTGATGATGGCTCTCAAATACGCCTCAGTGGTGAGGGCGAAGCCGGGCACAGAGGTGGCTCCCCTGGTAATTTCTATGTCATCCTGTCAGTACTACCCCACGAGTTTTTCATCCGGGATGGTGACAATATTCTCTATGAGCTACCAATCAACTTTGCTCAAGCTGCCCTTGGCACTGAGGTAGAGGTGCCTACTCTGGATGGTAAAACTAAACTCAAGATTCCATCTGGCAGCCAAACGGGGAAAGTCTTTCGGCTTAAAGCTCAGGGCATTCCCCATCTTCATAGAAGCGGACGTGGCGATCAGCTAGTTACCCTATTTGTGGTTACCCCTGAGTCACTAACTGAGGAGCAGCGCCGGCTATTTCAAGAGCTAGCTAACAGCCTGGGCCCGGCTAAAAGGCGTCCCCAGAAACCTTGATTTTTCTAGCCATTGCCCTAGCCTCAAAAGGGTGAGGCTTTAAACATTGTTACCAATGCCCTTAGTGCCTGAGGAAGGAAAATAGCTTCCACTTTCGCCCGGTTAACTCGTTCCTAGCCTCAGCCGCCATCAGCTCAACCGCCGCCTGGCGAGGGTCAACACCCTCATATAATACCTGATAAATTCTTTCCGTAATAGGCATCTCTAGTCCCATCTGCTGGGCTAGATTCCAGGCAGCGATAGTGGTGCTCACCCCCTCGGCTACGCCAGTCATTGAGGCAGTTATCTCCTCTAGCGAGCGTCCTTTGGTTAACTCTACGCCTACATAGTGGTTACGACTCAACGGGCTGGCACAGGTAGCTATTAAATCGCCCAAGCCAGCTAACCCGGAAAAGGTAAGGGGATTTGCTCCGAGGGCAACTCCAAGAGCCGTCATTTCGGTTAGACCTCGGGTCATAAAGGCTGCCTTAGCATTGTCGCCATAGCCTAGCCCGTCAGCTATGCCAGCACCCAGAGCGATGATATTCTTTAATGCCCCCCCTAGCTCTACACCTATGATATCGGTATTGGTGTATACACAAAAGTTGGAGGTGGTTAACAGCCTTTGGGCTTTTCTAGCTATAGCTTCATCCCAGGCAGCTACCACTGAAGCCGCCGGTAAGTTGTGGAGAATCTCCCGGGAAAGATTAGGTCCGGAAAGGGTACAAATATTAGACCGAAAACGGGGGTCTATCTCCTCAGCAATTACATGTGACATACGCTTGTTACTACCAATCTCCAGACCCTTAGCCGCACTTATTACCAGCGTTGACGACGCCTTAAGATAGCCTTCAACTAGCTTTATATTGTGTCGCACGGTCTGTGATGGCACAGCCAGGATAACCGCTTCCACATCAGTTAGGGCTTCACTCAGAGAGCTGGTAATAGATAAGTGGGGAGGAAAGGCAATATCAGGTAGCAGGGTTGGATTAGGTCCGGCATTTCTTAGTTCAGTGGCTTCTTGTTCTGTTCGAGCCCACAGCCTGACCTCTAGTCCCTTTTTGGCTAACACCACTCCCAGAGTCATCCCCCAGGTAGTGGTGCCAATGATAGCAATCTTGGGCATCTCTTACCCCATGCTTCCCGTTCAGGGTTGCTGAGAATCTTGATTTTGGGGGTAATTAGACGGGGGCAAATCCCTCTTATCAGCCGTATCGCCTAGCTTGCGCTCCTTGCCCGATATTAACCTGGCAATATTGTCCCGGTGCATAACAATAATTAATATTGTGCCTATCAAAGCATAGGCTAGGTATTCAACAGGGAATCCATTCATAATAGTGAGCGGCACTAATATGGTATAAGCACCTACTGCTCCAGCGATAGAGCCCAGAGAAGCATACCGGGTTAAGCCGGTGCCAATAATTAGAATCTCACCACCAAATAGTGCTGCCGGCGGGCACAAGGCTATTAACCCGCCAAAGAAGGTGGCAACACCCCTCCCCCCCTTAAATTTGAGGAATACTGACCAATTATGTCCAGCTATAGCCGCTAGAGCCGCTAGACACTGGGCAACCAGTGCTCCTAAGCCAAAGCCACCTACCACCAGATAACTTCTATCCACTATCAACCCGGCAAATACTACTGCCAGCACTCCCTTCAGTACATCTAGGGTGACTACTGCCGCTGCTGCTTTTTTGCCAGCCGTTCGTAGCACATTAGTCGCCCCCATCTTGCCACTACCATATTGCGTGACATCCACCTTGGCACTTCGCCTACCTATCAATACACCAAAGGGAATAGAACCCAATAGGTAACCAAGAATAATCACCCCAACAAACTTAGCGATTATCATGATTCACCCCTCGTTTTAAAGACCAAACGAAGTGGAGTGCCAGCGAAGCCAAATGACTGGCGTAGCTTGTTTTCCAAGTAGCGTTGATAGGAAAAATGTAGTAGCTTGGCATCGTTGACAAAAAAGACAAAGGTCGGTGGGTTTACCTCAGCCTGAGTTGCGTATAGAATCTTTAGCTGCTTGCTACCAATTCGGGGCAAGGTGTGAGCGGCTACTGCCTGCTGAACCACACTATTAACCATAGTAGTAGGTAACCGCTTGAGCCTCTCCTGATATACCTGAGTTGCTTGAGGCATAATCTCACTTACCCCCTGCCCAAATTTAGCTGAAACATACAGCACCGGCGCATAGGGCATAAACTTGAGTTGTCTCCTGATATATCTATTATATTCAGTGGTGTTCTTATTTGCAACTAGGTCCCACTTATTAACTACCAAGACAATACCCTTAACCGCTTGCTGGATATAACCAGCAATGTGCATATCCTGAGCCGTAACCAGCTCAGTGCCATCAAGAACGAGCAAAGCTATATCAGCCCGCTCAATAGCTCGCAGGGCACGAATTACACTATACCGCTCCACCCCTACTCCCAATCGTCCCCGGCGTCTGATGCCAGCGGTATCAATAAGTAACACACTTTGCCCATCAAAGTCAAGCAAGGTATCTATGGCATCACGGGTAGTTCCCGGAATTTCATCAACAATAGCCCGCTCTTCTCCCAGGAGAGCATTTAACAGTGTTGATTTACCTACATTCTGTCTACCGATAATAGCTACCTTCATAATCTCTGGCTCGGCTTCAACCAGTGTTGGGGTTGATAACAAAGAGACAATTCTATCCAGTAGCTCAGCAGTGCCCCGACCATGATAGGCACTAATTGACATTGGCTCTCCCAGTCCTAGCTCGTAGAATTCTACCGCCTCGGTCTCAAGCTTGGCATTATCTGCCTTATTAGCTACCAATATTATGGGTTTACTTACCTGGCGAAGCATGTCAGCTATTTCTAGGTCGGGAGGTGTTGCTCCATCCCTCGTGTCCACCAGAAAAATAATAGCATCAGCCTCGTTAATAGCCATTTCTACCTGCTCCTTAACCGCTTGAGCAATAGTGGACTGGGGCTTTAGCTCCAGACCGCCAGTATCAATTATAGTAAATTCAGCCTCCTGCCATGAGACATTAGCCAATATACGGTCGCGAGTTGTCCCCGGCAAGTCCGCTATAATAGCTATTGGCTTACCTGCCATCCGATTGAGCAGGGTAGATTTACCTACATTCTGCCTACCAACAATAGCCACAATAGGCTTGTTCACCCCTACCTCCCAACATCTCCTAATAGAGATTATTTACCAACCCCTCACCCTTTATCCCGTTGTCATTCTGAGCGAAGCGAAGAATCTAGACCCTTCACTTCGTTCAGGGTGACAGTCAGTTATACGAGAGAGGATTTTACCCGTATTCGCCTTTCTTTAACTTCTTAACAAGCTCTGGTATGTACTTTTGGTACTGATACAGATAATATTCAACCCTTGCCTTAGTAGGATAAGTCACCGCACCAACTTCGTCAACTTCTTTGTAAGCCTGCAACAACTCCTTCTGTAAGTCTGCCGGTATATTGGGAATCTTAAGTAGCTGAAGTAGCATGTCAGGCATCTTTCGCTCGTCAATCCATAGATTCATTCCCCCCTCCTTTGAAGGAGACGTTTATCAACTCAAACTGTCATTGCGAGCGAAGCGAAGCAATCTCACTATTGCCTTCAGAGATTGCTTCGGCACCTTGTGCCTCGCAATGACAACTAAACAGCCTCTTGAAGGAGAGGGGGACACAGGGGGTGAGGTAGATAATTACTTCACCCCTGGTAACTCTTTGGCAAACTCCACACTGGGGGGCTCAATCTCAGTCTTGGCAACCTTCCTCAGCTCACTAATATTATCCCTGAAATCCTGGACAAAGGCGTTATATTCCATCACAAACTTGTTGTACTGGTCTATTGTTTCCCGTGGGATTTCAACCTTCTCCGCTATCTCATAAAACTGCGCTACAAATTCATAATAATGGTTGTTTGCCAGCCACAGCTCATTTAAATAGGTACGCAGGTAAACATCAAATCTTCTGGTTCTAATGTCGCTCTCCACTCTGGTGATAAAACTATCACACCAAGTATTAAAAATCCGCTGCGACATATCACACGCCCGTGCCCAATCCCATAATTTGGGATTATCAATATTGAATAGACTATCTATGATAGTAAAGATAGACAGAGACGAATTGCCGGTAAATCGGCGATTAAAATATCCGGCTAATTGCCTGAGTCTTAGTTGTGAAAGCTCTAATTCCTTCTCTCTGGCTCCGATTACCGCCACTACTAAGCCGATGACCAGGATAATAACTAGAACCGGGGCTATGGCTTCAGTTGTCCAATCATAGATATAACTAACCACAGCCAGTGCCGTTATTAGGATAGGACACCAACCCCAGTTTACTATGGTCTTTAGTATATGCATTATTCCCTATTCCCTAGCGATAACCAGCCAGCGGAATCTCCAGACCTCCCAGCATTTCCGCTAGCAGTGCTTTCTGTAAGTGCAGCCTGTTCTCAGCCTGGTCGAAGACCACTGACCTAGGGCTATTTAAAATACCCTCAGCCACTTCCTCACCACGGTGTGCTGGCAAGGGGTGCATCAATATGGCATCTTCTTTGGCTAAAGACAGGAGTTCACTATTTACCTGATAGCCAGCAAATACCTGGCGTCGCCGTTCAGCTTCAGCCTCCTGCCCCATACTGGTCCACACATCAGTATAGACTACATCAGCCCCGATAACTGCCAGGCGTGGTTCCTCGGTGCAAAATATTTCAGCATGGCTACTAGTAGCATAGTCTTGAGCCAGATGCAATATTCGGTCCTGAACAGCATAGCCGGGCGGGGAAGCAATCCTGAAATTCATTCCCATAAGCGAAGCGGCTAGCATAAGACTATGAGCCACATTGTTACCATCGCCAACAAAGGCTAGGGTCAACCCGTTTAGCTCGCCCTTCTTCTCATAAATGGTGAGCAGGTCAGCCAGAGCCTGGCACGGGTGTTCCAAACTAGACAGGGCGTTTATCACCGGCACACTGGAGTAGCTAGCCAGAGTCTCCAGAGTTTGGTGGGAAAAGGTACGGGCAGCGATAGCATCTACATAGCGACTAAG
>JAUWEU010000018.1 GCA_030608125.1 Dehalococcoidia bacterium | reverse complement strand
CTGCTGAAAGGCGTATGTGCTTCTGAAAAAGCTACTCACTTGTATAGTCAGGTAATCACTAAGCCGCTGATACTCTTCAGGGTGGGTATCCAGAAACCGCATGTAGTCCAGGTAGGTTTTGACGGCTGTAGTCTGAAGTCTCCTCTCTAGTCGGCGTATCAACGTTCCGCGTTTATAGTCTCGGAAATCGTGTTTCCCATCTTGGTACAGTTTCTCCAGAAGTAAGTCAAGACCAATAGCGTTGCTTTCGGTAACTGTATTCCCCATATTAGGGTCCTAGCCTCTCACTAACCGGTGATTATGCCAATTGTATCATAAAAGCAAATAAATGCCAATAGGCATTTATTAATATGGGGTAAAACTAAGACAAAAAGGAGATACCGATTCAGTATCCCCTGATTACTGGCTAATGTTGGCATCCCTTTTCTTTATTGGTTACCATTCCGCTCTTGGGACTATTTTCAGTTCAAAATCATCCCCCGAAATTTGGCTAAATATGGCGTCTGGCGGGGCATCTTTTAAGATGCTTTCCTTTACAGCCTGGTATTGACCTTGATATCTGGGCATTTGCTCTCCCTTATTATCAAATACGATAACCATACCATTCCATGATTTAATGATAGTCTTAATCACTTGCCTGTCCTCCTTTGCAGTTTTATAGCCTTCAGCCCATATCTGGTGTCTGATACTCGGTACTTTGATACCAGATGCTTCGTCAGTTAAGAACTCTGGATATGGATTTTTGCTTTGGCTCATTCTGCTTTCTCCTTTCCTCTGGAAATGTGCATTTGCCGTCCTTCCACCAATAACAGGAAGGATAGCAAACCAGTCCTAGTGGACATTTAATAGCCTCTATAAGGGCGCTTTTAACTACCTCTCGCCAGTTGCCAAATGATAAGTTTATCTTCTTCTTCACCAGCTCAATTACATCATCGGTTACCTGCTCTTCAGGAATTCCCAACTCTTTAGAGCAGACCAAGACATCATGTTTAGACAGCATGAAGATAACATCTTCTCCATAACTTTGGTTCACTTTAATCATTCCCCTTTACCGTTGAGAATGATAATACTAGACACAAAACTTGGTTGGTGGAGGAAAGTAAAAGGAACCGCTCCCTGGGTGACCAAATGTAGGAAATGGTCAAAATCAGGAAATATGCCACCAATGCCACCGATAAGCCCAATAAGAAGTGGCATCCTTCGTAGAAAAGTATTAGGTTTAGTGTAAAGTCTGCCCATGTTACCACTATGTCTTCCTTAATTATCTTGCTTAATTTATCATTGGTACTGTACTCATATTAAATCTATGGAATTAATTGCTCATAAAGCTGGAGTTTAAATTTTGTTAAAGTGTCACAGGTATGAACCTAGCTCCTTGATAAACGACCTCGGCATATTGCGTTGAATTTCCGTCAAATTTCCCCTATAATTTGCTCAGTTAGTTTCGTGGTAGGTAGATGAGCCAGCTTATAGATAAATTGAATCGGGTTTCACAGGCTGTGCCCCAGGCTATGGGATTTAAGGCGATGCAACAGGTATCACCCAAGCCAAAAATGCTGCTTATTGCTGATTTGGCTCAGGCTAATATTGATGGGTTGGCTGATTATGTGGCTGGGGCTGATGCCGGGCTATTACACATTTCCAATTTGAGTGAAGGGGCTACAACCCTTGGCAAAATATGTCAAGTTGTGTCTGATATTCCTTGGGGTGGCTGGCTAAGAGATGTTGGGCAGGGTGGGATGAAACAAATAGCCGAGGCTGGCTGCGATTTTGTCGTCTTTCCACCAGCTAATACTTCGCTGGCACTACTTCAAGATAATAAACTGGGTAAGATTTTGCAGGTAGAGGCATCGCTTAGTGAGGGCTTGTTGAGGGCTATTGATAGGTTACCTGTAGATGCGGTGCTTACTGCTGGCGAGCCGGAGGGGGAGTATTTTCTCACCTGGCATCACCTCATGCTTTTTCAGCGCTTGGCTGATTTATTGACCAAACCCCTATTAGTCTCTGTGCCATCAAAGGTAACGGCTAATGAACTTCAGGTTCTATGGGAAACAGGGGTAGAGGGCGTGATGGTAAAAGTAGGGGTTGGGCAACCCGAAGGGAGATTAAAGGAGTTGCGCCAGGTAATTGATAAATTAACCTTCACACCACAGCGCAAGCGGGGAAAGGCAGAGGCTTTGCTACCTTATATTGGTGGGGAGAGACATATAGTGGCTGAAGATGAAGAGGAGTAGCTTTATTATAGCAGCTAGACAAGGAAAATTATTTCCCGACCAGGCTCTTTATCAGAGTAAGTTCATCTCTAATCAGTCTGGGCATAAGGAAGTTTTGTCTTATAACTTCTTTACCTTCTTGACCCAGCCTTTTACTAATTGCTGGATTTTCTAATAGATATACTATTTTCTCAGCACACTCCTCTATGCTATCTACCAGGTAATTACTGAGGTCACCAGGCATTTGCAGCGGAATGCCACCAGTATTGCCAGCTATCACTGGTGTTTCTTTCCATAAAGCCTCAGCCACCACCAAGCCAAAGCCTTCCTTAAGTGACTTTTGGACAACCAGGTCGCTGGCTCTCTGAAAGGCATTGACCTCCATATTGCCCACTCCGGTTAGATTGGAAAAGACAAAAATGTCCTCATCTTTATTTGCCTCTTCATTAATGGCAGCATACAAATCCCATGCCTCGGGGTCATCACCGGCAAAGCTACCGACCAGGGCTAACTGAAGCCCGGGTATTTTCTCTTTGGCTAGTCGGTAAGCCCTTATTGTGCCAAAGGGGTCTTTCCAGATGTCAAAGCGGGATACCTGAGTAATTAGGAGGCGCTGACGGTCAATGCCAAGGTTTTCCAGCATTTCCCGACACACATATCTTTTGATAAACATATTTTTGGAACTGAAGGCGTCAATAGCTGGTGCCATAGTGGCAACCTTGGCTAGACGGAGGTTTGGGGGTACAAACTCCTTGGTGGTGAAAACAGCGGCGTCATACTCTTCAATGTAGGGGCGTGAGAATTGCCACATCGCGTCATCTGGCTCTGAGCTATCTACATGGCAGCGCCATATCCATTTGGCTTTACTATCCGGTGAATAGTGGCGTAGGGCGGCGGGTTGAGGGTCATTTACTATGAAAACATCATAATTGGGGTCCAGTTCACGGGCATTGGTTTCATTATTACCCAGATATGCTCTCCGCGTTTTTTCTTTTCTAATTTCTTTATATTCAGCGCCTTGCAAGGCATTATGCAAGCCTTTAGTAATGGTAAAGAAGCGACGGTCACCATGGATAACCTGCCAGTCAGCTTTAATGCCTAAGGCGCGAAGTAGGGGGATATAGGAAACCAGGAGCTCGGCTACACCACCACCAAAGGGGGTGGAATTGATGTGGCACACCCGTAGTCCCTTTAGCTCTTCACCAAGATTTACCACCTCATCGATAAACCCTCTGCTTTCAATCAAGCGATATTTATCAATATTGCCTGTTCCCAGAGAGATTTTATGTAGCATTCAAACACTCCGTATGCTATTTAGGTATATTGTTAAGTAGTCTTATGTAACATCAATGGCTATGACTGCAACCGTTGCCATAGTTTGCCTTCAGTGGTAATAGCCGGAGCAATTATCATCTCAACCTGGTGCATTTCTTGGATGGTAAGTGCACCGCAGGTGCCCATTGCAGTGCGGAGAGCCCCAACCAGGTTCTGGCTGCCATCGGTAACTGAAGTGGGACCGAACAGGATTTGCTCCAGTGTGCCAGTGGTTCCAACCTTTATTCGGGTTCCTCTGGGTAGTGCCGGGTGGGGATGGGACATACCCCAGTGATAACCTAACCCCGGCGCCTCTTCAGCTTGGGCAAAAATGGAGCCTAGCATTACGGCATCGGCACCGCAAGCAAAGGCTTTGCACAGGTCTCCACCATTACTAATGCCGCCATCAGTAATTATTGGCACATACCGGCCAGACTGGCGTAGATATTCGTCTCTAGCTGTGGCACAATCCATGGTAGCTGTTACCTGGGGGACGCCGATACCAAGGACTTGTCTGGTGGTGCAAGCAGCCCCCGGTCCTACCCCTACCAAAACCCCGGAGATTCCCGTTCGCATAAGCTCTAAACATGCGCTGTAGCTTACACAATTACCAACAATAATAGGCAAGGATATGGACTCACGAAGCTCGGAGAAGATTAATCCGCGGTAGCTTTTAGATATGTGCCGGGTGGTGGTAACCGTGGACTGGACTACAAAAATATCAGCTCCAGCTTCAGCAGCTATAGGAGCGAAGCGTTTGGTATTAGCTGGTGCCACCGAAACAGCGCATACCGCCCCTGACTTTTTAATGGCTTCAACTCGTTCGCCAATAAGGTTCTCCTTAATCGGTTGGGAGTAGATTTTTTGGAGAAGGGGGGTGATTTCGGCATCAGATGCTTGACCAATCTCAGTCAGCACCTCTTTGGGATTATCGTATCGGGTTTGAACCCCCTCTAAATTGAGAACAGCGAGCCCACCTAGCTTATTCATTAGGGTAGCGAAGTTAACATCAGTTACTGCGTCCATTGCAGAAGCTATAATGGGGATAGCGAAGGTAAAGCCCTCTACGTTGAAATCAATGTTTGTCTGGTCTGGGTTAGCCGTTATATCTCCAGGGACTATAGCTACTTCATCAAATCCGTAGGAATAACGAAGTTGCTTAAATTGGGGAGTAGCCATTTTACTATCCCTCCTTAAACAGGAACTATATCAAAAGCAGAAGTTCAAAGTCAATAAACCAAACCATCTTATCAGATATCTAAACAGTGTGTTAGATAATGTGAGGGGCCGGCTACGGGGAGGAAACAGGGGGAGAAATAAGAGCTATACTAGAGTAGTGTACTTTGCTCAAGAGAACTGAGAGACCGGCTAATTGGAAAAAGGCAAAGTCAAGCCGGGTTGTCCGATGGGAAGGATTATCGAACCGGGAATGTAAAGTGAAGGAGCTGCTGGAAAACGGAGTTTCTCAACAGCCCCCATTCTTCTGGCAACTAACCCAGGATTGCCTTGATGTCCTCTGTAGGAGTGGATATTAGCTTCAGGTCAAAGTTGTCCTGAAGAACCTTGAGGACATTCGGGGTGATGAATGCCGGCGGGGTTGGTCCGATGCGAATACCCTTAATCCCAAGGTGAAACAGCGTTAACAGTATGGCTACCGCCTTTTGCTCAAACCACGAAAGTACCAGCGACAAAGGCAGGTCGTTTACCCCAACGTTGAAGGCTTTGGCCAGGGCCAGCGTTACTTGGATGGCTGAATAGGCGTCATTGCATTGTCCTATGTCAATGAGGCGCGGAATACCATCTATACTACCCAAGTCAAGGTAATTGAATCGGTATTTGCCACAGCCTAGTGTCAGGACTAAGCAGTCCTGCGGGATGTTCTCTACGAATTGAGTGTAGTAATTACGCTCTGGCCTGGAGCCATCACAGCCACCAACAAGGAAGATATGCCTTATCCTACCTGCCTTGATTAAATCGATTATCTTGTCTGCCACTGCCAGGATGGCGGTGTAGTGGAAGCCGGTAGTTAGACTCTTGCCTGGCTTCTCGGGCAGTGGTGGTAAGCTCCTGGCCTTGTCAATAAGGGGTCGGAAGTCACGCCCTTCTATGTGGGTCACACCAGGTATACCCGTGATTCCGCAGGTAAATAGGCGCTCTCGGTAGGATTCTCTGGGCAGCAGGACGCAGTTGGTATTGGCAAGTATTGCTCCAGGAAACTCAGCGAACTCACTCTTTTGCTTCTGCCAGCCGCCGCCGTAGTTGCCGACAAGGTGCTTGAATTTCTTAAGCTCAGGATATCCGTGAGCGGGGAGCATCTCATTGTGGGTATAGATATTGATGCCTGTCCCTTCGGTCTGCTTGAGGAGTTCATAGAGATCAAGGAGGTCATGACCAGTTACCACAATGCCGGGACCAGCCTTCGTCCCGGTAGAGACCGGTGTCGGCACAGGATTACCAAAGCGGCTGGTATGCGCCTTATCGAGCATTTCCATCGTCCGCAGGTTCATCTCCCCGCACTTGAGGACGAGACCTACGAAGCGATTAAGGTCAAAGTTGACATTGGTACCAGTAGAAAATAGAGCCTCATGCATGAAAGCGTCCACCTCCTCATCCCTGGCCCCAAGTTCGCGGGCGTGGTAGGCATAGGCTGCCATACCCTTCAATCCAATGAGAAGCGTATCCTGAAGGCTCTGAATGTCCTCATTCTTTTCGCAGACGCCGACAGTGGTACATCCGGTGCCCTTTGATGCCTGTTCACACTGATAGCAAAACATTCTTTTATTTTTACCTCCTATCCCAAAATAGTCTAATTTACTGACAAGGCTCTATCTACTACAACTTGCTCACCGGCAATCACCTCCCTGCGTTGTGTCATTATCTCTATATACTGCTGTGACTGTTACCCTGAGTTACAACCCTGCGGCGGATACCTCGCTTCCAAGACCTCATCAAGGGTTATGTTTTCCAGGAACTTTACTAAGGTGTCCTGGAGTTCTCCCAATTTAACTGAGACCGAACATGATGGGCGCCTGGGGCATACATCCAGACCCAAACAGCACTTTCTCACCATCACTGGTCCCTGGATGGTTTCCACCACCTGAAGGAGGGTGATTTGGCTCGGACTGCGAGCTAATGTAAAGCCGCCCTGAGACCCCATGTAGCTCTTGGTTAACCCTGCCTTGGTCAATTTCCGAAGGATTTTGTGGGCGAAGTCATTGGGTATGTCCTGGGCTTTGGCCAATACTTTTGCCGCCACTGGCTCCTGTTTGCGGCGTATGGCCAGATAGACTAGTGCCCGCATCGCGTAGTCCGTATCTTCCCTGATTAGCTCCATCGTCTATACCTGTATCCCGGGAGATTCTGCTGCGGTTGTGATATTGGACTATAATAGTCCAATATCTTAACTTTGTCAAGTACCTGAACTTTAGCTAAAGGGCTTGTCAGCTTCACTCTCTGAAAACTCTCCTGGCCAGCGTAGACGGATAACTGAGTTATAGGTTATAATAGTTAACTTGAGGAAGATAAAAGGCGATGCCCTCTCTTTATGTGGTAGCTACCCCTATTGGTAACTTGGAGGATATTTCATTACGTGCCCTTCGTATCCTGCGTGAGGTGAAGCTTATTGCTGCTGAAGATACCCGCAGGACGAAGCAGCTACTCAACGCTTATGATATTAAGACGCCTATGACCAGCTATCATGAGCGTAATAAATGGACTAAACTGGATTACATTTTAAGCTACCTCAAAGGTGGGGATGTGGCTCTAGTCTCAGATGCTGGAATGCCGGGCATATCTGACCCTGGCTATGAACTGATTGTGACAGCTAACCAGCGAGGTATCCCGGTGGTTCCTATTCCTGGGCCTTCGGTGGTTGTTACTGCTCTGGTTGTCTCCGGATTGCCTACCGAGCGGTTTACCTACATAGGCTTTCTGCCTCGTAAGACTAATGACCGGCAGCGTCTTTTAGAATCTGTGGCTGGTGAATATGGCAGTATTGTCGTCTTGGAAACCCCTCACCGACTACTGGCTGCGCTAAATGATATACTGCTTGTTCTCGGGGATAGGAAAGTAGCCGTTTGTCGTGAGCTTACCAAGCTTCATGAAGAGGTTTTTCGGGGAATGGTAAGCCAAGCCATAGACCACTTCACTGAGCCAAGGGGTGAGTTCACTCTGGTTATTGAGGGCAAGAGAAACGAGGGTAAACCCCAGTTGACTGAAGAGATTGAGCGTGAGCTACAATATATACGCTGGACCGGGACGACTGCCAGAGAGGCGATAGCCAGGATGGCTGAAAAAACAGGAATATCAAAGCGGGAGTTGTATCGAGCCTGGCTGAGGATAGGTAAATCTTAAGCAAGATGGAAAGGGAGGTTAGTAATGCGCCGTGGTTGTATAGCAATCGGCGAGGTTCGTTGTGATGGGTGCGGTCACATTATGAGGCACCCGGAACGCTATTTAGCCATCAGTGAAACAGATGGGGTTGAAGTGGAGGGGGGAAAGACATTGCGCTATTGCGTGAAGTGTAGCCTGAGCCGGGGTTATGCTCGTTATGATGAAGAAAAGGGCGAATGGATACTCACCTTCTTTTCTAAGTAAATGCAAGACGGTTTGTTAGCCAAGAGGTAGATTATGGGTGAGAGAATTTTTATTGGGGTGGCTTGGCCTTATGCTGATGGTCCATTGCATTTGGGTCATATTGCTGGGGCATATTTACCACCGGATATATTTGCTCGGTACCACCGTACCAAAGGGAACGAGGTATTAATGGTATCGGGTTCAGACCAGCATGGCACACCAATAACTATCAAGGCTGAGCAGGAGGGGAAGAAGCCCAGCCAAATAGTGGCTCAGTATCATCAGCAGTTTCTTGATTCGTGGCGGGAGTTAGGTATTTCCTTTGACTTATTTACTACCACCGGCACTGTCAACCACGCTGAGGTAGCGCAAAATATCTTCCTCACCCTTCTTGATAAAGGCTATATTTATAAGGCTAGCGTGGCACAAGCCTTTTGTCCTCACTGCCAGCGCTTTTTGCCTGACCGCTATATTGAGGGCACTTGCCCATACTGTTACTCTTCTGGGACTAGGGGTGACCAATGTGATGAGTGTGGCAAGCCGCTAAATGCGGCTGAGCTGATTGAACCTCGCTGTCTGTTATGTGGTACCAAGCCTCAGTTTAAGGATTCGGAGCACTTTTTCCTTAAACTTTCTGCCTTCGAGGATAGGCTTTTGGATTGGGTGAGGCAGCAGACTCACTGGCGACAAAATGTACTTAGCTTTACCCTACGCTATCTGGAGGGCGGGCTGAAGGATAGGGCTATTACCCGTGATATAGAGTGGGGAATCCCGGTGCCACTTGATGGCTTTAAGGGTAAGTGCCTTTATGTGTGGTTTGAGGCTGTCATCGGTTACCTATCAGCGAGTAAGGAGTGGGCTAAGTCTACTGGGGATGATGAGAAGTGGCGCTCTTTCTGGCAGGGTGAGGTAAAGAGCTACTACTTCATCGGTAAGGATAACATTGTCTTTCATACTATTATCTGGCCAGCGATGTTAATAGGCTATGATGGTCTTAATCTGCCTTATGATGTCCCGGCTAACCAGTTCTTGACTATTGAGGGCAAGCGGCTTTCTACCAGCCGGGGTTGGGCAGTCTGGCTACCTGACTATCTATCACGCTATGACCCTGACCCCTTACGC
>JAUWEU010000067.1 GCA_030608125.1 Dehalococcoidia bacterium | reverse complement strand
GGGTCATTTCTCCCTTGCCCAGCCACGAGATTTTGCCATCAGTAATAAGCAGACTGCCAATCTCATCTATCCCCTGGCTAGGGTCAATTATACGACCACCATAGATAAGCAAAGGACTAGATTTCTTGTTCATTATTTTTGGCTAGCATAATTGCTGGGCTTGAAACCATGAGCCTGAGCCTTGCTTTCCGAATCAAAAACAATCAGGTTTTCCGGTTTGATCTTCCGAACCCAGTGGCTGTCAGCCCTATGGTATTTCTTGTTCTTCAACATCCCTTGATGCCAATCTGAACTGGCGATATATTGAGGGTGAACTTCGTGTTCGCAATAGACGCATCTTAACCTCAAAGGATCTGTGCTTACTATTTTGAACTCAAGCTTTATATACCTAGTTTCAGTTTCTTGCACCGATACACAGCTTGGATTAGAGCACTTAACTCCGAAATCTCGTCTATACAAGGGGTAGGCTCTTTTCTGAGGAGGAGAGATTTCCGGCTCAGAAATATCAACCTCCTTAGCCCCCAGTAACAGGGCTATGAGCGCCATCCTAATTGGTACCCCACGAGCCGCCTGCTTAAAGTACATACTCCTCGGGTCAGCATCCACTTCATAGGCAAGCTCGTCAATACGAGGCAGAGGGTGCATAACCAGTGTTCTCTTGAACTCTTTTCCTTTGAGAAGTTTTCTATCTACCACTGGATAATCCCTTTTCAAATCTTGACCTTCGGCAGTTGCGGCCAGCCTTTCCTTCTGAAGTCTGGTAACATAAAGGGCATCATACTCCTTAACTAAGTCAATTGGAATACTGATATCAGGTATCAGTGCCAGTTGATGGGCACGGCTTGGCGTTATGTATATAGCATCCAGGCTAGCATCCCCTGCCCAATCCTCTCTTCCAACCAGTAATGGCAAGTTATCAGCCGGGATTTTTTCTACCTCAGCCCCGTATTCCGTAATTAGTTTCTGCTTGACATGCTCTGGCATGTCAAGCCCTGGTCCTGGCCAGAGGAATGTAGTTGCTCCGAGCCTAGTTAGAGCATAAGTTAGGGAATGTATTGTCCGCCCGTATCTCAAGTCTCCGCACAGGGCAATCTTCAGACCTTTGATGTTTTGTCTCTCCTTCTTCAGGGTGTAAAGGTCACATAGGGTCTGGGTTGGATGTTCATGGCTCCCGTCGCCAGCATTTATTACCGGGACGCCGGCATAACCAGCAGTTACCTTAGCCGCTCCCTCCCACGGGTGCCTGATGACGATGATATCGGCATAACTCCCAACTACCCTCGCCATATCGGCAATGCTTTCACCTTTAGCTAGAGAGGTTGCATTTACATCAATAGCGCTTATAACACTACCCCCAAGCCTGTGCATCGCTGTCTCAAACGACAGCCGCGTTCTGGTGCTTGGCTCAAAAAACAGGCTTGCCATAATCTTGCCCTGGCACACATTGGACTGCCTATTCATTGAGTCCGACATTTCATCGGCTAAGGAAAACACTGCCTCAATTTCCTCATTAGATAAATCGTCTATGGTCACCAGACTTCTATTTGCCAAACTCATAGTAACTCCTCAATCTTCTCTACAGGAGCTGTCTCCAGACTAAATCTAGTAATTGCCACCTCATCTATGCCATCAGTTTCCACCAATCTAACCTGTATCTCCTCATATCTGGAGCTTGGTATGTTCCTACCCACATAGTCAGCCCGAATCGGTAACTCACGATGTCCACGGTCTATAAGCACGGCTAGTTGGATTGACCGAGGTCGCCCCAGGTCAATAAGGGCATCCATAGCGGCACGGGTGCTGCGTCCAGTGTATAAGACATCATCAACTAACACTATGGATTTGCCATTAATATCACTAGGAATTTGGGTACGGTTGAGGATAGGTCGCGGATTTAGCGAGGAAAGGTCATCACGATATGGACCGATGTCTAAAGCACCGACCGGTATTTTTAATTCGTGAAAGTCTTCTATATTAGCTGCTAGCCGTTTGGCTAGAGGCACACCACGGGTGTGCATACCAATTAGTATAAGGTGCTCAATAGCTTTATTTTGCTCTATAATTTCGTGGGCAATGCGAGCCACAGTCCGTCTGATATCCTCTGGGGTCATTACCACTTTCTTAGCCATAAAAATAACCTCTTACCTTGGCTGGCAAGAGGTCTTGCTACTTACTCCCTTTTTCCCCTTGCCAGCCTCACTGGACTAGCTTAAAGGTTCAAATATTATTCTCTTTTTAATCTGGCTAATTTTATATTATACCACTTTTAGTTGATTATTTCAACATTTTCAAGGTGCAGCCACGGAAGCCTTTTTAGAGTTATAAGAAAAAATCCCTTAGAGTATTGACAAAAGTCCAAAAATGGTGTATGTTAGAATTATACAACGTTAGAAATATAAAACACTAGGTAAGGTAAGGTGATGAAAACGAAAAGAGTATTTCTAGCTGTTTCTATTACTGCCCTGATAGTGACCATCACACTTATCTCGCTAAGGGCATACTATGTTACGATTGCCCTTATAGTTGGAACATTGCTCATAGGTCACCGCGAATTATGGTCTTTGATAAGAAGGAGGAAGCTGCCACCAATTGATGAGAGAGTACGAGAAAACACGAGTAAAGCAATACGAAACGGCTTTGTCTTCCTCGTCATAGCTCTAGCCTTCCTATTGCTACCCTTCAGCGTAAATCTAATTGAGACTCCCAACATAGTACATGTTCTGGGTGGTTTATTCTTGTCAGGCGGAGCGGTATATCTGCTGTCTTATCTCTTCTATGACCAAGCAGAACCTAAGTTAGATGAAAGGGGGCTAAAAATGTTGAAGACATTCCTGCTGGTAGCCGGAATATCGCTAGGTGCCTTCATTATTAGTGTCTTCCTACACAATGCAATTTATGGTCTGTTTATTCAGTTCTTTGGTGCAGACTTTTGGAATAGAATTGGCGTAAAAGATGAGCCAGTGTTTTTCATCGTTGCCCTTTTATCTGTGGTGGCGTTTGCTGTAGGCATTATTGGCAGCCTGGTCATCTTTATCAAAGGACTATTCAGTAGGGCATTGTGAAAGACATTAAGAATGAAAACAAGAGTAAGGGAATACCGAACCAAACACAATTTGACGCAGGAAAAACTGGCTGAGATGGTGGGAGTCAGGCGGGAGACTATTATCTTCCTGGAGCAGGGGAAATATAACCCTTCCCTAAAGCTGGCTCACAATGTGGCTAAGGCTTTGAAAACTACTATAGATGAAATATTTATTTTTGATGGTGATTAGTATTGAAGGCAGAAGTAAAACGGAAGGAGAAAATGAAATGCCAGGAAAGGTTAATGGTTGAGGGATTTGAACCATTTGTGGGAAAACATTGTGAAACCAGCCCTGAAAGAATATGCGGTATTATTGCAAAGTAGCCTCTTACAAGCTGGCCAAGGTATCTGGTATAGCGCTTCACCTTCACCTTTATTGCGCTAAAGCCCGGGTTGCCCTATAATAAATTAGATATGCCAGATTATTTACAGTAAAGCCAAGAGACGGAGGAAAATGAAATTTAGGCGTAAGAAAGGGGAAGACAAACTTTATGAGCAATGGGTAAAACATGGCGACCTCCCCCCTGAGGCTATCCCACAAAAGGAGAGCCCCGAAGATGTACCGGTGGAGAGAGAGAAAAAAGAACGAACCCCTCGTATAACATACATATTGATCGGAGCTGGTATACTTATATGGTGTATATGCTTAGTTCTTCTCCTTATGCAATCGTGCTAATAGCTTCCAGCTTGCACATTCTCTTTACCAATGACCGGTAAGGGATTATAATAGCTAGCGTGCTTAGCTTTTCCAAAGTGTAGTCGGAGGTGTAATTTGGTTGCTTTATATGTAATCTCTTCAGAAAGAGCGGCGGGTAAGACGGCAATTTGTGCTGGCGTGGGTAAACATTTACTGAGGGATGGTAAGAAAGTAGGTTTTATCAAACCGATTACCCGTGATGAAGGCACTGACAGCGATGCCCTATTTATGAAGCATATTCTTGCCTTAGAGGAGCCTGTAGATTGCCTTTGCCCGGTTATTAGTAACCAGAATAACTTGGTTAATAACATTAAGGAAGCCTATGCCAAGGTTTCTCCGGGTAAAGATGTGGTTATTGTCGAGGGCATTAGTGAGCAGAGCCAAGCTTCTTACCGGATAGTAGAAGCCCTGGATGCCAAAGTGATTATTGTGGAAGGTTATTCTAAAGACTTGCCCAAGGCAAAGAATAGCTATAAGGATTTTGGGGAATATTTAGTGGGGGTCGTATGGAATAAGGTACCAAGAAGCCGACTAGACTATGTGCGTAATGAGTTGTCCCCTCAGCTTGGTGAGGTAGGGATTAATATTTTAGGGGTGCTTCCTGAAGATAGAACTCTATTTACTCTAACTGTAGGTGAACTGGCTGAGCATATTCAAGGAGAAATACTGAACTCAGCTGAGAAATCAGTAGAGTTAGTAGAAAACTTTATGCTAGGAGCAATGTGCGTTGACCCCGGTCCGGAATATTTTGGTCGTAAAGCCAATAAGGCGGTAGTGGTCAGGGGTGAACGGCCGGATATGCAACTGGCAGCTTTAGAGACCTCAATAAGGTGCCTTGTCCTCAGTGGCAATACGGCACCAATCCCGCCTGTTCTCTATGGAGCGCAAGATAAGGAAATTCCCATTATTTTAACCAAGGGTGATACTATTGCCACAGTGATGAGTATTGAAGATGCTCTGAGTAATACCAGATTTAATCAGGAGAAGAAGCTACCCAAACTTACTGAAATTATGGAGCAACACTTCAATTTTCAAGCTCTATATCAAGGGCTCAGTTTAGCCAAGCAGCCCAATTGATAGTAACAACTATGACTGGTAGATATTATTGCCTGGTCAAGCCTTTC
>JAUWEU010000016.1 GCA_030608125.1 Dehalococcoidia bacterium | reverse complement strand
CCGCCTGAGGCAGTTAGAATAAGTCGGGTTGCCTTTTGTGATTCACCATTGAGGCATTGCCATATAGCGCTATGCTCGCTATCAATAGGCAGAATCTGGGCTGAATTCTGTTTTGCCTCATCAGTGATAATCTCACCAGCCGTAACCAACGATTCTTTGTTAGCCAGGGCAACATTCTTGCCAGCTTTCACCGCAGCCAGTGTCGGGCTTAGCCCTGATTTCCCCGAGGTAGCTATAACAACAATGTCCACTTGAGGATGACGGGCAATGTCTTCCAGTGATAGGAACTCGTATTCAGCACTAGCCAGGTAAGCCTTTCTACCCTGGTAATAAACAAACCTTGGCTTAAACTCTCTAATTTGCTTTGCCAGCAAATCAATGTTCTTCCCTGCCGCCAGCCCAACTATATGAAATCTATGAGGGAAGGCACGGACCACCTCAAGTGTTTGCTGACCTATGGAGCCGGTTGAACCGAGGACAGCTAACCTTTTTATCATACCGCCCATATCACATAATAGTATATCACTATGCCAGCAAAGACAATGCTGTCTATTCGGTCAAGGAAGCCACCGTGTCCTGGTAATAGCTTGCCTGAGTCCTTTACTCCCATATTGCGTTTGAGTAAGGACTCAACCAGGTCGCCGAGTTGACCAAAAATACTGACCAGCAAGCCAAGAAGTATTGCCTGCCAGTAGCTGAGTGGCAGACCTAGAGGTGTAGGCAGAGTAAAGAGCAGGCTAATCATAATGGCACCAAATATTCCACCTATAGCCCCTTCCCAGGTTTTACCGGGGCTAATACTCGGGACAAGGTGGTGCCTACCTAATGCTCTACCGATAAAGAAAGCAGCAGTATCAGAGCCAAAGGTGGCAAACAGGGCAAAAAATACCCAGTTTCTGCCATCATCCAGACCTCTCAGTGCCACAAAGTAGCTTAGTAGCCAGCCTACATAGAGAATCCCGGCTATTGTCCATGCCCAGCCGATAAAAGCCCCTTCTTTTTGCCGGCGCAGTACAAGCCAGACTAGAGATAGCACCACGGCTGAGGTTAATAAAGTTGGTGATGTAATAAAATCATTGTTGAAATGAGGGCTCAGGATAAATAGCAGGCTCCAAACTAATCCGAAGTAGGTGAGTGGCGGCGCTTTTGCCCCAGCGACCATCCTATAGAATTCAAAGACAGCCAGCACTCCCCAGATAGCCAATAATACAGTGAACCAGGGTAATGGTTTGTCAAACCAGACAGCAGCGATTAGGAGAGGAATCCCCCAGACTGCAGTTATAACCCTTTTCTTAAGCGTGTGATTTTCTACTAACCTCACCCCCAAGTCCCTCTCTCCCCAGCCAGGAGAGGCGCAGCCCTCTAAAAAATTATCTTCCCCTGAATAAGGGGAAGTGGATACTCAGAAAAATCTTTGATTTTCTGACCTCTTTAATCCCCGCCGAAGCGTCTTCGCCTCTGGCTATAGGATAGCAGTGCTTTATCAACCTCTTTTTCATCAAAGTCAGGCCATAGAACATCAGTGAAGTAGTATTCGCTATAAGCTGTTTGCCACATTAAAAAGTTGCTAAGGCGGAGTTCATCACCAGTGCGAATTAATAGGTCAACATCGGGTAAGCCGGCAGTATAGAGGTAATTACTAAATACTCTTTCGTCTATACTCTGGGGTGGGATACCTTCAGCTATAAGGCGGCGTACCGCATCTAAAATTTCACTACGTCCCCCATAGTTGAAGGCAAGGCTAAGCGTCATTCCAGTATTATCTTTGGTTAACCCTACTGCCTTATTTATTGCTCGTTGTAGACTTAATGAGAGTTGTTGAAAGCGACCAACGTGACGAAATCTAATGCCCCTCTTATGAAGTCTGAGGGCATCTTTACCTATCACCTCTGCTGAGAGACGGAATAAACCTCTGACCTCATCTTGAGGACGATTCCAGTTTTCGGTAGAGAAGGTGTAAACAGTTACATATTTTATGTGGTAATCGTTAAGGTACTCAATTATAGTGCGCAGGTTTTGTGACCCTGCCCGGTGTCCTTCAAGCGGAGGTAGTCCACGCTGTTCTGCCCATCTACGATTACCGTCGGGCACAATGGCTATATGGTTGGGCAAGCAAGCAATTTCTCTCATAGCTGACGAGGCAGTCATAATCTCACTACTCAATATTAGCCGTTTAGAGGCTTGGCTAACCCGGTTAGACCTCGGCGAGTTCTACTTCTTTATCTTGTCCGATTTGTTCGGCATCAGCTATAAAGCTATCGGTTAGCTTTTGTAGCTGGTCTAAGGAGCGCTTATGCTCATCCTGCGATATGTCCTTATTTTTCTCTAATCTTTTTAATTCATCCATAGCTTCACGTCTTAGGTTGCGTATGGCTATCCTTCTTTCTTCAACCCTCCTACGCACTACCTTAATTAGCTCCTGTCGCCTCTCTTCAGTGAGCGGAGGGAGATTTAACCGAATAACAGTCCCATCATTGATTGGATTTAGTCCCAGGTCGGACTTCAGGATGGACTTCTCTATACTATGTATACTGCCTGGGTCCCAAGGTTGAATAACAAGGAGCCTGGCTTCAGGCGCAGAGATGCCGGCAATTTGATTCAGCGGGATGAGAGCGCCAGCATACTCTACCTTTATATGTTCTATCAAGGCCGGGGTAGCATGCCCAGTGCGGATAGTGGCCAATTCCCTCTTCAGAGCCTTAATAGACATTTGCATCTTTTCCTCAATATTCCATAAAGTGTCGCTAACCATTTTCTTACTCACTGGATACAAGAGTGCCGATGGCTTCGCCGATTACAGCCCGTTCTACACTACGGGGAGCTTGAAGGTCAAAAACAATTATAGGCAGATTGTTTTCCAAGCACAGGGAGAGAGCAGTAGCATCCATTACTTCCAGAGCCATATTCAGTGCTTCACGGTGAGTAAGTCTGTCAAACTTCTTGGCATTGCGATTTTTAAGCGGGTCAGCACTATAGATACCATCAACATTATTTTTAGTCATAAGTAGTACCTCTGCCTCTATCTCTATGGCTCGCAGGGCTGCCGCAGTGTCAGTGGTCATATACGGATTACCGGTACCCCCGGCGAAGATTACTGCTCTGCCCTTTTCTAAATGGCGAATAGCACGGCGTCTAATGTAAGGTTCAGCCACCTGTTGAACACCTATAGCTGACTGCGTTCTGGTAATTACTCCTTCTCTTTCCAGCGCGTCTTGGAGAGCCAGGGCATTTATTACTGTAGCCAGCATGCCGGCATAGTCAGCGGTAACCCTATCCATCCCGTTCTCCTCAGCCTTAGCCCCACGCCAGATATTACCACCACCGACCACAATAGCTACCCCCACTCCCCTTTGTATCACTTGTTTAACCTGCTTGGCTATCTTGGTCAGGATTGAGGTATCTATGCCAAAGCCAGCTTCACCACTGAAAGCCTCGCCGCTGAGCTTGAGTAGAACACGCTTATACTTAGTAGTAGTCATTGCCTCTCTTCTAACGAACTCTCAATATAATCTAGACATCCTTCAATCCCAGCCATCCCCCTTCTAACCTACCCGCCCACTTCAAATCTAGCAAATCTGCTTATCTTGACATTCTCTCCTACCTTAGCAATAGTTTCAGCAATAATATCCTGAACGGTCTTATCAGGATACTTAATATAAGGCTGAAGAAGCAGACAGGCTGCCTCGGGTTCTATATCAACTCCCTCAGGGACTTCTTCCTCTGAGATAAATCGGGGCTCTTGAGCGGCGACTTGCATTGCCAGATGGTGAGCCAGCTCCTTGAATTCATCCGTGTGAGCGACAAAATCAGTCTCGCAGTTCACCTCAACCATAGCCCCGATACGCCCCCCGGTATGGATATAGGCTTCAACTATCCCCTGGGTGGCAGAGCGCTTTGCCTTTTTCTGTACTTGGAGAAGGCTTTGTTGTTTCAGAATCTGGAGCGCCTTTTCCATCTCGCCTTCGGCTTCAACAAGAGCATTCCGGCAAGCCATAATGCCAGCTCCAGAATGGTCTCTCAACTCTTTTACCCTATCTGTTGGAATTTTCAATCTTTCTCTCCTTGCCTTACTCATCAGGAGTGGAAATAAGAGGTTCAGAGATTTCACTAACCTCAAGCTCCTCCAATCCCTCTTCTTGTCCTTCCTCTATTGTCACTTCTAGTTCGCCAGTTTTGCCTTCAATAACTGAATCGGTAATTCTACTACATATCAGTTTGATGGTTTTAATAGCATCGTCATTAGCTGGGATAGGGTAGTCTATCTCATCAGGGTTACAATTGGTATCTACTATAGCTACCACTGGTATGCCTACACGTTTAGCTTCAGCTAGAGCGATTCTTTCTTTTGTCGGGTCAACAATGAATAGAACACTGGGTAGACTGGTCATCTCTTTAATACCACCCATCTGCCGATTGAGACGCAAAATCTCCTCTTCAAGTTTTAGGGCTTCTTTTTTGGGCAGGCGATTAAAGTCCCCTTTAGCCTGGCGGTCTTCCAAGCGAACTAGATAGTCTATGCGGGCTTGAATAGTGGCGAAATTAGTTAGCACCCCACCTAGCCAGCGTTGGTTGACATAATACATACCGCAGCGTTGTGCCTCTTCGACTACAGTTTCTTGAGCTTGCTTTTTGGTGCCAACAAAAAGAATATTGCCACCCTCGGCAGCCACTTGTCGAATAAAGTCGCAGGCTTTATCCAACATACTGGCAGTTTGTTCCAGGTCAATGATATGAATGCCATTACGCTTAGTGAAGATGTAGGTCTTCATACGAGGGTGCCAACGGCTGGTCTGATGACCGAAGTGGGCTCCGGCTTCTAAAAGTTGCTTAATAGTAACTGTATCTGGCAAGTTTTAACCCCTTTCTTATAAATCATTTTTCACAGCTAATTTAACAGTATAGCATACCATTTAGCACGCAGCAATAGTAGATTGAGAGAGGCTAAGCAGACCATTTACTCCTTTTAGTAGTGGGTTGACAAAATAAATGTTTAGCTGTAAGATAGGAAAACGGTTGCCTATTTCAATAACTGAGTTGAATAATGATTGGTTACGATAGTCACGAGGTTGAAAGAAAGGTTATTTCTATCCTGAGGATTCTTAGTGAGTCGCCCCAGCCTCTAGGCGCCAGGCTAATTGCCCGTCAGTTAAAGGAGCACGGGGTAGAGCTGGGAGAGCGAGGGGTAAGGTATCACCTTAAGCTAATGGATGAGCGGGGACTGACACGACCTGCCGAGAGGTGGGATGGCAGAGAGATTACACCACGGGGAATAGAAGAGCTGAATAATGCCTTAGTTGCCGATAAGATTGGGTTTGTGCTGGAGAAAATAGAGCTTTTAGCCTTTCGCACTTCATTTAACATAGAAAGAGGCACCGGTCTGGTGCCGGTTAATATTTCCTTCTTTCCTAAACAGAGATTTACTGAGTCTCTTCAAGCAATGAAGGGAGCCTTTGACGCTGGGCTTCGTGTCAGCGATTTAGTAGCTATGGCACCGGAGGGTGAAAGGTTGGGTGAGGTGCTTGTGCCTAGGGGTAAAGTTGGTTTGGCTACTGTCTGTAGCATCATAATCAATAGCAGTTTACTTAAAGCAAATGTTCCCATAGACTCTAGATTCGGGGGAGTGCTTCAGATACGAAATAATCAGCCGTTACGCTTTGTCAATCTTATTTATTATTCCGGTTCCACCTTGGACCCGTCAGAGGTATTTATCAGAGCTAGAATGACCGATGTCCAGGGCGTGGTCACAACAGGGGAGGGGAAGATTCTGGCTAACTTCCGTGAGATACCTGCCCAGTGCCAACCTTTGGTAGAGAAGATTAACAACCAGTTAAAGGAGGTGGGAATAGACGGACTAATTATGATGGGCAATCCCGGTGAAGCAGTGTGTGGCATATCAGTGGGTTTAAACAGAGTAGGAATGATACTCCTCGGTGGGCTTACTCCGGTCGCTACCGCTGAGGAGGCAGGGATAGAGGTAGAGAATTGCGCTATGAGTACCTTGCTTGAGTATCAAGACTTAGTAAAATTTCAGAGCCTTATATGAGAAGAGAGATGAAACAGATAAGAATTATACCTTGCCTTGATGTAAAGGATGGAAGGGTAGTTAAAGGGGTCAACTTTGAAAATCTCAGGGATGCCCGAGACCCGGTAGAAGCAGCCGCCGCCTATTGCCGTGAGGGGGCTGATGAGCTTGTTTTCCTTGATATCTTTGCCACTGTAGAAAATAGAGCGACACGACTTGAATGGGTCAAAAGAGTATGTGATGTAGTTACTATTCCCTTTGCCGTGGGTGGCGGAATAGGCAGCATTGAAGATATGAAGGCTTTACTTGACCTTGGCGTGGACAAGGTATCTATAAATACGGCTGCTGTTAAGAATCCTGAGCTTATAGAAAAGGCAGCCAAGGAATTTGGCAAGCATAGGCTGGTGGTGGCTATTGATGGAAGGAAAAATCCGATAGGAAGTGGATTACCTAGACTAGAGGTGGTGGTGAGAAGTGGCAGTGAGGCTACAGGTATGGAGCTTGTTGGCTGGGCAAAGAGGGCAGAAAAGCTGGGAGCTGGTGAGATTTTGCTCACCAGCAAGGATGCTGATGGAACCAAGGAAGGATATGATTTGGAGATGACCAAGGCAGTAGCTGAAGCGGTCTCCATCTCGGTTACTGCTTCAGGTGGTGCCGGTAAGTTAGAGCATCTTTACCAGGCCATAACAATTGGTAAAGCGGCAGCAGTTTTAGCCGCTTCAATATTCCACTTCGGGGAAATATCTATCCCCGAAGCCAAAAGATACCTTAAGCAAAGGGGAGTACCCGTAAGAATATAAGGAGGTGACCGATGTCTTTAAGCAAACCGAATGCCAGTGCGGCCACAGTAACCACAACCAGGGTAACACCTTCACCCATCTCGGGGCTTTGTGTAACCTGCGTTGACGGCTGTCCTGGATATTGTGAGGTGGGAAGGTCGGCTCTTAGGGGAAGGGAAGTTATCTATCCGCAACCCTTTGGCAAGGTCATTGCCGGAGCCGAGAAAGATTACCCCGTGGATTTCTCTCATTTTAATATCCACGGAAGTTGTGTTGGTGCGGTAGGTATTGAGGCTGACCCGGATAAAGCTATCTTTCCTGCTGTCGACCTTTCAACCGAAATTGGCAGCGGGGATAAGAAAATAAAGATGAAGGTTCCGTTCTTCACCGGTGCTTTGGGTTCAACTGAAATAGCCCGAGTAAACTGGGAAGGGGCGGCTATCGCCATTGCCATATGTGGTGCGGTGCTTGTCTGCGGCGAGAATGTTTGCGGCATGGACCCTGCTGCCGAGTTCAAAAATAGGAAGATTATGAGATCTCCAGAACTGGAAAGAAGAGTCAAGTTATACCAGGACTGGTATGAAGGCTACGGGGTAATGCTAGTCCAGGCAAATGTGGAGGATACTCGCCTTGGTGTCCCCGAGTATGCCATAGACAAACTAGGAGTTGAAGGAATTGAGATAAAGTGGGGACAGGGAGCCAAGGATATAGGCGGGGAGGTTAAGCTGCCAACCCTGGAAAGGGCGCTTCAGCTCAAGCAACGGGGGTATATTGTTATCCCTGACCCGGAAAATCCCTTTGTTCAGGAGGCACATAGGCTGGGAGGAATAACTGAGTTTGAGCGTCATTCCCGTCTGGGAATGGTAGATGAGGAATCGTTCCTAAAAGAAGTAGAAAGATTGAGGGGAATAGGGGCTAAGTATGTTACCCTTAAAACTGGTGCTTATAGACCGGCGGATTTAGCCCGGGCGGTGAAATTCGCTTCTGAAGCCAAAATAGACCTGCTTACTGTTGACGGTGCTGGGGGAGGAACAGGGATGAGTCCGTGGCGGATGATGAATGAATGGGGTATACCTACGGTTTATCTGGAAAGCCTTCTTTATAAATTCATCAAGAGGCTTGATGAAAAGGGAGAATTCGTCCCAAGTTGTGCCATTGCTGGCGGTATTGCCCTTGAGGACCACATATTCAAGGCGATAGCCTTAGGGGCACCCTATGTGAAGGCGATATGCATGGGCAGAGCTACCCTTACCGCAGCTATGGTAGGCAAGACACATGGGCAGCTTATAAAAGAGACCTATGGTGACGGCAAGGAATATCAGGAAGCCCTCCTCCGCACCTTTATTGGAGCCGAGCAGCTCAAGGAGAAATATGGGGACGATTTCGAAAGGATACCGCCGGCGGCAATAGGCATCTATACCTATTACGAGCGGCTGGCTACCGGCTTAAGGCAACTTATGGCTGGGGAGCGTAAATTTGCCCTTAAATATATAGATAGAAACGATATAATGACGCTCACCCGGGAAGCGGCTGATGTTTCCGGTATCACTTATTTAATGGAAGCGGATACGGAAGAGGTAGAGAAAATTTTAGGCTAAATTGGGTTCCCTGAAAAGGAGGAGAGATGCTTAAAACTGTTTGTGTTAAGCACTGCGCCGAGCCGTTCTGCATACCAGCATGTCCCTCAGGCGCACTGGAAGTGAAAGATGGTCAAATTAAAGTAGAAACAGACAAGTGTCACGGATGCGGACTTTGCCGTGTAGTATGTATGACCTGGAGCAGGGATCACACTATGAGGACAAAGAGTCGGTTCTGGCTTGCCGGCAGACTGTGAACCATGGTGAGCGCTATCTGGATAAAAATTGAGCCCATTAAAAGGGGATAAACACTTGTCTGATAGAAGCGCCTATGGGAACTAGGTTTCGGGAGATTGTCTACGATACTGGGGTGAGGAAGTGGAAAGGATATTAGCCTAACTTTACATAACTGCACCTGCTTCCTTGACAAAAATCGGCAAAAGTTTATCATAAGACTATAATAGGGAAGATAGCGGAGATAGTGTAAGGAAAGGGGAGAAATGCAGATTAGAAAAACATATAAAGAGGTAAATCCTGAGTTGCTTTATGATGAAATTAGAGATTTTATTCTGAAGCAGGGAGCGGTTATAGATGAGGCAAAACTGGAAACATACTCGCTGGCAAGTGATTCGTCATCATTTATTTCTCGCGGTACGCTAACATTCAAGATTCAAGGTGAGCCAGGCAAAGCTGAAAAGGAGTGCCTCAGGGCGCACATTGTGGGCTCAGCTAGAGGTGAAACCAAAGTAATGTTTGATATAAATGAGGAGCTATTCCCTCAAGAGAAGGTCTCTGCTTTACAAGAAGACTTGGACTTTATTTTTGGCTCATACGAAGTAAAGCCCCGTTAGAACTTTATAGCTAATATAAAAAGGCATCAGCATTCAATACCTCTCCGCACGGTGATACCCCTGGTGAGCGGGTGCTTAATTGCTGTCATTTCCGTAACCAAGTCTGCTTGCCGGATTATTTCCTTAGAGGCACCACGCCCGGTCAAAATCAGCTCCATTCCTTCAGGCTTTTTGTTCATCAAATCCTTTACCTGCTCAGTGGTTATTAGCCCCTTGCTCACGGCAACAAATATCTCATCCAAGATGACCATATCATAGC
>JAUWEU010000064.1 GCA_030608125.1 Dehalococcoidia bacterium | reverse complement strand
AGAGAAATTACTGGGAGTGGGCAGTGGCAGGGAGGAGGCAATCCTTGGCTATAGCTATGATAAGCAAGATGCGGTAAACAAGGTATTAGACCAGGAATACCAGCTAGCCTTTCTATTAAAAGCAATTAAGCCAGAGATGGTTAAAGCCATCGCCGATGTCGGTGACCGGATGCCCAGGAAATCAACCTACTTTTATCCCAAACTACCGGCGGGATTAGTTTTCAATCGATTGGTGTAAGTGCCTTCATATTGAATTTTTATAACAACTACTATCTTGATGAGTGGTATAGTTACATTCAGTTCCTTCAGCTATGAGCCAAGGCTTAGGGATTTAGAGGATGACATTTTGGCTAGGATTGAAAACCTGAGAGCAAGGAGATAAAATGCAGTTTTGGGAAGAAAGAAGTAAAGAGGCAGAAGTGCTTACCGCTTGGGAGCAGTAAGTTAATTAGAGAAAGGTTAGAAGTGCCATGGCAATTTTACCAATTTGTAGCTTTCCTGATGATTCTGTGCTGAGACAAAAAGCCAAGAGAGTATCCAGCATTGATGGTTCAATTCAGCGGCTTATTAATGACATGGTGGAGACAATGCAGGAGGCGAACGGAGTAGGCTTGGCTGCTCCTCAAGTAGGGGTATCGCTGAGAGTTGTGGTGCTACAGATGCCAGGGGAAGAGCCTATGGCTATCATTAATCCCGAGATTGTGAAAAGTGGTGGGGAGCAGGAGGTAACCGAGGGTTGCTTAAGTATTTCCGGTCACTTTGGGCAGATAAAACGCTCGGCTTCGGTCATTGTTAAGGGGCAGGATGGCACGGGCAAAGCGATTAGAATTAGAGCTACCGGTCTAATGGCTGAGGCTTTGGAGCATGAAATTGACCACCTTAATGGCATTTTATATATTGACCATATAGAGAGCCAAGATAAATTACATAAGGCTGAGACATAATTATGGGTTCGACTGGGGCAATGAAAACAGTAGTGCAGTGCGATTTTGATGGCACAATTACTCAAGACGACCAATCCTTCTTATTGCTGGACACCTTCGGAAAGGGGAACTGGAGGCAACTGCTAGCAGAGTATAGAGAAGGCAAGATTTCTGTTAGCCACTTCAATATCAGGGCTTTCGCTATGGTTAAAGAAGATAAACAAACCCTGCTCGATTTTATTAAGAGTAAAATTAAAATACGAGCCGGATTCAGCGAATTACTGACCTATTGCCATAGGAATGGTTTTCAGTTCATTATTATAAGTAATGGTTTAGATTTCTATATAGACGCAATTTTGAAGCACATTGGAGTGCAGAATATCAAGGTATTTGCAGCGCAGGCTCATTTTGGTTCCAGAGGTATTGAGGTCAAATATGTGGGGCTGAATGAGTCCCACTCAGAGGGTGATTTCAAAGAGACCTATGTTAGGTCATTTCTAGCCAATGGTTATCGTGTAATATATGTCGGGAATGGTCTCTCTGACATTTCTCCAGCTAAACTGGCTCATCATATTTTCGCCAGGGATGAGCTACTAGCCTACTGTAAGGAGGCAAGTCTTAATTGCACGCCCTTTATTGACCTTAATGATGTAGTCAGGGGCTTAGAACTTTTGGAATAAATGTGAGGATGGGCAAGGGAGTGCCCTAACTTCTCTGTTTGAGGTACTCCCGTTGAGTGGACTACGGTGTTTTCAGTATAATTCCAATGGGACAATGGTCAGAGCCCATTACTTCAGGCATTATGAATGCCTTTGAAACTGACCCCAATAGATTTTCTGTCACGAAAAGGTAGTCAATTCTCCAGCCCACATTTCTTTCCCTTGCCCTCGATTTCAAATCCCACCAGGTATACTGATTTGGTTCCTTATTGAAGTGACGGAACGTATCTATATAGCCATGAGCAACTAATTTGTCCATCCATGCCCTCTCCATGGGTAGAAATCCTGATACATTTTCGTTCTCTTTTGGTCTAGCCAGGTCTATTTCCTTATGAGCCGTATTGAAGTCGCCGCAGATGATTAGCTTTTCGCCTTTCTGCCTAAAAGGTTCCACAAAATCCAAGAAAACTTCATAGAAATCCATCTTGTATTTCAATCGGCTCTCGTCTTTTTTTCCATTGGGGAAATACACATTAAACAGAATGAATTGAGGATACTCCGAAATTATGATTCTTCCCTCAATATCAAAATCTTGAACACCAAAATCATTATGAACTGTGAGCGGCTTTTCTCTGGTGAAGGTAGCAACTCCACTATAGCCTTTTCTTTCGGGATAGTTCCAGTAGGCATAATAGCCATGTGGTTCCTGCAAGTCTCTATCAAGCTGCTCAGGGTGTGCTTTTGTTTCCTGAAGGCAGAGGATGTCTAGGGACTCTCCGTATAGCCATTCAAGAAGGCCATGCTTCTTGGCTGCTCTGATTCCATTAACATTCCAGCACAATATCTTCGTTTCTTTTATGGTGAGTCCTCCCTAACCTGCTCATCCTATCTCTGGTCGGGGTGGGCGAATTTGAACCGCCGACCACCTGAACCCCATTCAGTTTGAGTAAAAGGCGGAGACCGCGTGCCTCCTTTCTTAAGGTGGATTATAGTTAAAGTTATGTCAGATTTCAAGGGTTCACAGGCTCTATGTCATCCCATGAACGGTCTAGAAGGTCAACAGAGGAGAAATCAAAGCGTGATTCATCTAACAAAGAGGTAACACGTTTAGCCTCTGTAGAATGGCCAACGTGCCCTGATTAAAAGTAAGAAGCCCGATGTTCCACCCCATCCATCCAGATAGCATTTCGTATTTTCTTATCTGGCACGGCACGGATTTCGTATCTAGACATACTGTCCAGTGACAGGCAGTGCTAAACAGTTTGTCGGCAAAATGTCGGCAACAGACCCTGACTCAACTACAGCCAGCGGTCGGATTCGAACCGACGACCGGCGGTTTACGAAACCGCTGCTCTACCCCTGAGCTACGCTGGCTTTTACTAAGTATAGCACAAAATCAGGAACCATTTAATAAGAGAGTGTTTATCAACCCTCATTTGGTTTTTATTCAGTAACCCTATCCCCTGTTACCCCCCTGATAAGTAATCACCTAATAGGAGGTCGTTTCGCAACCTATCCCCCTGACCCCCTTCCCTTATTAAGGGAAGGGGGAGTTTAGGTAAGAGAGGGGCGAAGCCCCTCTCTAAAGTCTCATCCCCCTCTCCTTGGGAAGGAGAGGGGGATTAAGGGGTCCCCAAAAATCCTGATTTTTGGGGTAAATTAAGGGGGTGAGGTTAATAAACAATCTCTAATATCTCGTTTAGCACTCTTAGTTGACGCTCAAATAGGCTTATGATAGTATTAAGTCACCTCAACGCCGATAATTATTGGGGTTATGTAAAAACCCCCTTTTATTTATCCATTAGCTATCTTGTATTATACTCTATTAGTAACCCTGGTTATGGGAAGGAGCTATGCTGGTAGAGGAAGAATTAGCTAGGTTATCACTCCAGAAAGATACACTGCTAACCATCGGGGTTTTTGACGGGGTTCACCTCGGTCATAAATACCTGATTTCACAGCTAAAGGAGCAAGCCAGTCAGCAGAATTTGCTTAGTGGCGTAATAACCTTTCGCCAGCATCCCCAAGAAGTGCTATCACCCCAGAGCAAGCTACCATTCTTGACCGACCTTTCCCAAAGAACTAACCTCCTCGAAAATGAGGACATTGAAGTTATCATTACCTTGTCCTTTACCCGTGAGTTAGCTCAGCTCAGCGCCCGGCAATTCCTCAGTCTGCTAAAGAAATATCTTAGAATGCGGGGACTGGTAGTTGGATACGACTTTGCCTTAGGTCGAAATAAGGAAGGCAACACTAATACCCTTCAGGCACTGGGACAAGAAATGGGCTTCAGTGTAACTGTAGTGCCGCCGATAGTAATAGATGGTGAAGTGGTAAGTAGCACAGCTATCAGGAATGCTCTAGCTGAAGGAGATATGAGACGGGTGCAGAGCTTGATTGAGCGTCCTTTTCGCCTTCATGGGCATGTAATCCCTGGAGCAGGACGAGGTATGGAGTTAGGTTTCCCCACCGCCAATCTGGACATAGACCCAGAACAGGCTCTTCCTGCCGAGGGTGTTTATGCTACCTGGACCTATATTGATGACAAAGCCTACCAGTCAGTGACCAATATTGGCAGGCGCCCTACTTTTAGTGATGGTAAGCTCACGGTAGAGGTTTACCTCCTTGACTACCATAGTGACCTATATGAGCATGAGCTAAAGATTGATATTATAGAGCAACTTCGCGGCGAGAGGAAGTTTGACACCGTAGACGAACTGAAGAAACAGATAACAAAGGATATAGAGCAAGGGAGAGCTATATTGAACTCTCGAGGTAGAAACTAGCATGGGCACCGGTGAAAAAGTTATAGTCAGCCAAGATATTAATTACTTGTTAAAACGAGGGGTAGCTGAAATTATCGTTGAACAAGAGATGGTAGAGCTACTACGCTCAGGCAAAAAACTACGGCTAAAGGAAGGCTTCGACCCCAGTTTCCCTGACATTCACCTCGGTCATATGGTAACGCTGAGGAAGTTGCATCAATTCCAAGAGTTAGGGCATCAGGTTATTCTCATCGTCGGTGATTGGACAGCTCAAATTGGTGACCCAAGTGGTGTTTCTATCACCCGACCTATGCTTTCTGCTGAGGAAGTTAAGGCTAATGCCGAAACCTATATGAAGCAATTCTTTAAGGTGGTTGATAGAAAAAGAACGGAGGTAAGGTGGCAAAGTGAGTGGTTTGGTAAATTCACCCTCACTGATGTCATTCAACTTACCAGCAAATTTACCATAGCCCAACTAATGGCGCGAGAGGACTTCAGTACTAGATATAATGCCGGGCGACCTATTGCTATAACTGAATTACTCTACCCATTGCTTCAAGCCTACGACTCGGTAGTTATTCAAGCTGATGTTGAATTTGGCGGCACCGACCAGAAGTTTAATTTACTGATGGGGAGAGAGCTTCAATCTATGGTGGGACAGCGCTCCCAGCAATGCTTTATGGTGCCACTACTTATCGGCACCGATGGTAGTCAAAAAATGAGCAAAAGC
>JAUWEU010000083.1 GCA_030608125.1 Dehalococcoidia bacterium | reverse complement strand
CCTCAACACAGCCTCAGCCACCTCCCTGAAGGTGAAAACAATCTAGCACTATTTACCTGCCTCAAAATGACATTGTTATTAATAGCAAAAGAGTCAACGCACTCTTGGCTTATAATGCCAGTACAGCAAACCCGCTCCTCCAGCTTTTCCTTTCGCTCCAGCACCACCACCCCATAGCCCATCCCAGCCAGCTTATATGCTACATAGCTCCCTGCCGGTCCACCACCTATAACTACTACATCATACAAATTGTAACCCCTGTTGATAAAAAATTGATTATATCCCCGATGCAGAACGGATACGTAGCAACCTTATCAGGTTATCACGGGCAATCAGCCCGATAACCCTACCCTCACTCACTACCGGCATCTGGTTTATATCATCCTCATCCATCTGCTCCAGTATGCTTAGGACATCCTGGTCAGGATGAGCTACCTTTAGCTTATTAATTGGTGTCATTATCTGTTTCACTTGAGTCATATCCCAACTTTGCTGAGAGACAGACTTAATATTATGTAAACTTAAAATCCCCTCCAACTTGTCTTCATTAGCCACCAGGAAGAAGCGGCACGCACTGGCAAAGATATACTCCTGAACCAGCCGACTAACAGTAATATCCGAAGGAACCACAGGACAATCAGAGGTCATCACCTGTGAAGCGGTAAACCCGTGTAGTGTTTCTCGCCATTGAGCCTGCCGATAGCTAGCTGAGGCAGCGTTTTCCAGGAACCAACCGATAAAGACTAGCCATAAACCGTTAAACCAACTCATACCAAATGGACGCAGGAAGACTATTAAAATGCCGCCTAGAATAAATAGATAGCCTACGCCCCGCCCCACTTGAGTGGCAATTTGAGTAGAGCGCTGATAGTTGCCGGTAATCTGCCAAAGAAGGGAACGGAAAACACGCCCACCATCTAAAGGAAAACCGGGGATGAAATTGAATATTGCCAGTGCCACATTTATAAAGGCTAGCCACTGAACCATGCGGACTATAGGCTCAGCCATGCCTACGATAAACAGCGAAAGCAGATAAAATAAGCCACCAATGGCTAGGCTACAGATGGGACCGGCGGCTGCCATTTTGAACTCAGCACTTGGACGCGTTGCCTCCCTAGTCATCTGGGCAACACCACCAAAGATGAAAAGGGTTATGCTTTTTATCGGGATGCCATTGGCTCTACCGACAAGGCTGTGAGCTAGCTCGTGGGCAACTACTGAGGCAAAAAATAGCAGGCAGGTGATTATACCAATAACCCACCAAAGCGGCGATAACCAGTGAGGGGAAACCAATAAGACGGTTAAGAAAACGAAAATTATGAACCAGCTATAGTGGAGTCTAAGTTGTATACCAAACAGCTTGCCTATATTTAATGCACTACCCATTTTCAATCACTGTATTTTCCCCACCCGCGGCAGAGCCTCCATGGCGACCTCAGCCGCTCGCTTCCCCGAAAGGAGCATAGCGCCAAAAGTGGGTCCCATGCGGGGTAGCCCATAAACAGTAGCCACTGCCATACCAGCCACCACTAATCCGGGATAGACCTCACCAGTATGCTCTACCACGGTTTCCTCTGATTTCTCAATCCACAAGGCTCCCTCTCCAGCTAGCTTGAGCATACCCCGCTGCTCCAGCTTTCTTGCCGCAGAGGCATCATGACCAGTAGCATCAATTACCACCCTTGTTTCCAAGGGTATTGGGTCAAGGGCTGAAACTTCCTTAGGCAGATAGGTAATAGGACTCCAGTTAACTACTACCCCAGCCACCCTGTTGTCACGCACCACCAGGTCTTCCAGAAGGGTCAGGCTAAGGAACTTAACCCCGGCATCACAGGTAGCAGCAATGAGCTTAGCACAGGCATGAGGAGCATCAGCCACATAGAGACCCTCGCTAGCCGCCGAGTATGGTACATCCAGCTCGTCAAGAATCTCATGAGCCGGCGCTCTCAGGGTAAGCTTATTCATAAAGTAACCACCAACCCAGAAGCCACCACCCAGATAGTTATTCCTCTCTATAATCAGGACTTTGTGCCCAGCCTTACCTAGTTCCATCCCGGCTATAAGTCCGCTGGGTCCGCCACCAACAATAATGACATCGCTATCAACATACTCCTCAAACTGGCGTAAAAAGCTACCCACAATAGCCTTAGTCACTTCCTTTTCTGTTACCGGGTGAAATAGTGCCATTTCAACCTCCGTTGTCTACTATACCAGAAGCTAGCACCTGATTGCTGAGATACCTAAATACTTTTCCACTAATGCCATTGCGCAGAACTCGCCACACATACTGCAAGTAGAGCCGGCAGAAGTATGCTTACTATGAACTTGGCGAGACCGCTCAGGGTCAAAGGACAGTCTGGCTTGCTCCTCCCAGTCCAGCCTTTTTCGAGCTACAGACATCCTTCTATCCCACTCCTGAGCCCCTTTTACTCCCTTAACTATATCAGCAGCATGAGCGGCAATGCGCGAGGCAATTACCCCTAGCTTCACATCCTCAGGGTCAGGCAGGGAGAGATGCTCTGCTGGCGTTACATAGCACAAAAAATCAGTACCGGCGGCAGCAGCAATAGCACCACCTATAGCTCCAGTGATATGGTCGTAGCCAGCAGCGACATCAGTTACCAGTGGACCCAGCACATAGAAAGGAGCCCCCTTGCAGATAGCCTTCTGTAAATGAACATTGGTCTCAATTTGATTCAGGGGTAGGTGCCCCGGACCCTCAACCATTACCTGAACCCCGGCTTGCTGAGCCCGATTGACTAACTCCCCTGAAGTAAGCAACTCCTCTATTTGAGCCCGGTCGGTAGCATCAGCCAAGCAACCGGGACGCATTCCGTCACCAAGGCTCAGTGTTACATCAAACTCCCTGACTATTTCTAGCAAGCGGTCATAATACTCATAAAGAGGATTTTCCCGCTCATTGTATAGTATCCAGCCTATCAGGAAAGCACCGCCACGAGACACAACATCAGCTATCCTTCCTTGCTGTTTAAGCCGAGCAATAGCTGAGCGGGTTACACCACAATGCACCGTTATGAAATCAACACCATCCCGGGCATGTTCTTCAATCACGGCAAATAGTTCATCAACGGTCATTTTGACTATAGCGTCATGTCTAGCTATTGCCTCAATCCCCGCCTGGTAAATGGGTACTGTCCCTACTGGTAACGAGCTAGAGGCAATAATTGCTTGCCGAATAGCCGATATATCACCGCCAGTACTTAAATCCATAACTGTATCTGCCCCCGAGTCAATGGCCACTCGCAACTTTTCCAGCTCGGTATCAATACTGCCAAAGTCGGAAGAAGTCCCGAAATTGGCATTGACCTTGGTCTTAAGCCCCTGTCCGATACCACAAGGAACAAGATTTGTATGCCTAGTATTAGCTGGAATTACTATCGTGCCTAAGGCTACTCCCTGCCGAATAAACTCAGCCTCCACCCCTTCACGCTGTGCCACCAGCTCCATTTGGGGTGAAATAATACCGTCTCTTGCCAATTCCAGTTGAGTCATATTTACCTCCACAAAAACAAAACCAAGGGCTTCGGCTGGTGATAATAGTAGACCCTTGGTCTAAATCAGCCGCTTCCCTACGCTCGCATTATCGAGATCAGGTTCCTAGGGTTGGCATCAAACCGCCTCTCAGCCTTATGCACCCCTAGCGGTTAACATGTTAAACTTTACCTTGAAATATAACATAAAATAACCTGAAATGCAAATGTACCTTCTTATGAGATTATCTATCTACCTCACCCCCTTTATCCCCCTCTCCTTCAAAGGAGAGGGGGAAGATATTAAAAGAGGGGCTACGCC
>JAUWEU010000047.1 GCA_030608125.1 Dehalococcoidia bacterium | reverse complement strand
GGCTCGCAATGACGAAAAGGGGCGTCATTGCGAGCCGAAACTCCGAGCGTAGCGAGGAGACGGCGTGGCAATCTCTCGCAATGACATAAAAGAACTGTTAGGGCGTGACCTGAACTTAAAGCCGAACATACACCACACTTAGCAGTTTTAGACACGGCTTATCTCTCTTACTCGGCTTTCTTTTTCGGGCTTTTCATCTCGATGACTTCCCTGCCGGCATAGCTTCCACAGGTAGGACAAACATGATGAGGTAGTTTAGGACTATGACATTGAGGGCAATAATCCAGCGGGGGAGGAGTCAATCCCAGATGACTACGCCTCTTACCCTGACGCGCCTTAGCGTATTTTCGTTTGGGTAAAGCTCCCATAATTTACATCTTTCCTTTCTGAACCTTGAGGTAGACAATCACAAGGTCCCTGATTGAGATTGTGACCGCAATAGGGGCATAACCCAGCACAATCTTCACCACAAAGTGGCTTCATAGGGGTAGCCAGTAGTGCATACTGACGTATTGCCTCGGTTAAATCAAGAATATGATGCGCATCAATAGTGAAACAGCCGGGCTCTTCAGGTAACGGCAGCCAGGCACCACTTACTACATCTGCGGTAGGAAAATACTCCTCTTCAATATTTAGAGCCAGAGGGCAACTAAATAAACTCAAGCAGCGGCTACAGGTAACCTCAACTTCAGTATGTAGTGTACCTTTAACCAAGATGCTCCGGTCAGTACGCATCAACCTAACCTCACCCTCAACCATACTGCTACCACCAGCAATATCAACGACCTCACTCACCTCATAATTTCGTGTTGAGCCTATAGATGCCTTGAGCAACTGAGAAACATTTATTTGCATAACATCCTACCCCCACTAAAGTCAGCTTATTATAGGCAGAGCCGTATATCTAGGTCAAGCCAATGGCTCCCTAGGCGGGGGAATCCGAACTTTTGAGGATATATGGCTTGTCATCAAACTAGCCAGAAATCAGCAGAGACGAGAACACCATGTTCATTCACGCATTGCCTTTCTCTTCCTAAGTTCAGAGGCGATGACATTTCTTAATACCTGATTAGTACCTTCATATATCTGGGTGATTTTGGCATCTCTCATCATTTTCTCAATAGGATAATCACGCATGTAGCCAACACCTCCAAAAATCTGCACGGCATCAGTGGTAACTCTCATCGCCACGTCTGAGGCAAAGACCTTAGCCATAGCTGCTTCTGCAGTGAAGTTCTTTGCCCCGCTATCTATTGTCCTGGCTGCGGCGTAAACCAGTAACCTGGCAGCTTCCACCTGGATAGCCATGTCAGCCAGCATATGCTGGACGGCTTGAATAGAAATGATAGGGTGTCCGAATTGGATACGCTGCCGAGCATGGTCTACTGCCGCTTCCAATGCTCCTTGAGCCAGTCCCACGGCTTGAGCCCCTATTCCCGGACGGGAACGGTCTAAGAGTCTCATCGTCATAATAAATCCCATTCCCTCCCTTCCAATCATATTCTCCTCAGGAACCAGACAATCTTGGAAAACTAGTTCCCTTGTTGAAGAAGCACGAATGCCCATCTTCTTCTCTTTCCTGCCGAAAGAGAAGCCCGGTGTATCCTTCTCCACCAGGAAAGCGCTAGCGCCACGGGCTCCCCTTTCTTTAGCAGTCAAGGCAATAACGGTATATATCTCAGCCTCACCCCCGTTGGTGATAAACTGCTTGGTGCCGTTAAGCACATAGCCCCCCTTTTCTCGGCGGGCGGTTGTCCTTATGGCACCGGCATCACTGCCGGCTGTTGCCTCAGTTAGAGCGAAGGCGGCTAGTTTCTTCCCAGAGGCAATGTCAGGCAGGTATTTCCGCTTCTGCTCTTCAGTGCCATACTCTAGCAAGGCAAAGCTTCCCAGTGCGCTGGCAGCATAGCTAATAGCAACACTACTACATACTCGGCTTAGCTCCTCCACAACCAGACATAGATCAAGACAGCCCCCGCCTACACCCCCATATTCCTCGGGGATAAAGACACCAAACATGTCAGTATAGGCGAGGTCTTTCATTATAGCCCAGGGAAACTCTTCCTTCTCATCAAGCTCCGCCCGCACCGGTAATATCTTTTCCTCAGCTATGGTTCTTGCCAGAGCCTTGATTTCCTTTTGCTGCTCACTTAAGAAATACTCCAAGATACCCCCCCTTTCCTTTAGTCTATTGCTTTCCAACTAAAGTCAGCTTATTATAAGTGGAGTCGCAATTTTAATGTCAAGCTGATATCTAATATTGACACTAAAATGGCTTTGCTTTATATTTGAAATATCCTATACGCGGGGAAAGGAGGTGAATTCAGTGGCAGCTAAGGCTTTTATTCTAATTGAAACAGCCGTAGGTAAAACCAAGGAAGTCACTACTAGTCTAGAGCAGCTAGCAGGGGTGAAATCAGTTGATACTGTAACCGGGCCTTATGATATTATCGCTATAATAGAAGGAGAAAACTTGAATGATATTGGTGACCTAGTTACCGGGAAAATTCACCCCATCTCTGGCATTTCTAGAACAGTAACCTGCCTGGCACTACCGCGCTAGCTAAACCGAAGCGCCTAGATTTCAAGCGTCAATAAGATAAGGCTTCTAGCTTCATTAATACTTCATTTATAGTCTCCATAGCTGTAGAAGCACCAGTAGTTACACCTATATAGTGTTGACCTTGAAACCAAGGAGGTTGAATTGCCTCCGCAGATTCAATTAGATATGTTTTAGTAGCCATAGAACATAGCTCAACAATATGATTGGTATTAGCACTAGTATGACTACCGATAACGAGCATCAAGTCTACTTTATTAGCTAACTTGACGGCTGCCGCCTGTCGTTTTCTAGTATCATGACATATGGTATCAATGATGCGTAGTTCGTTGTCTTTAACCAAGGCAGAATCAATAAGTTTCTTTACAAATTTGGTAAAACGAGCTGGTATCTGAGTTGTTTGGGATAGAATGCCTAAACGGCGAGGTAAATAGTCAAATTCTGTAACAAATTTCTCATCTAGAGTCGCCACTCCTCCATTCTTAGCCCAACCAAGAACACCCTTGACCTCAGGATGGTTAATATCACCGTATATGACAACAAAAAAGCCAGACTCAGCTAATCTCCGAACTACCACCTGGGCTCTACGAACAAAAGGGCAAGTAGTATCAATTATTTTGATATGCCGAGTCCGAACTTCTTCCTCTAGTTGTGGGTTCACCCCGTGAGCGCTAATTACCACAGTATCACCCTGTATATCATCCACCCCGTTGGCTACTCTAACCCCGATCTCAGCTAGTCTTTGCAGCACCTGCTGGTTATGCACCACCGCCCCCAATGTTTCCACCCCACCACGCTCACCGGCAACCTTCTCCAAGATATCAACAGCTCGCTTGACCCCAAAGCAAAAGCCTACTACACCCGCCTTCTCAATTCTTAATGCCACCTAATTTCCTTGTCCAGCATAATTTCCTCGATATTGTGGGGGGAGGAGCTCAGCGATGTGCTCCATAATAGAATTAGTAAGTTCAGCCAGCTCTACCTTAGTCAATTGACTATTAACCGGTGGCAGATAGAAAGGACGACCAATGTTAACTGTTATCCGAGGGCGACGCAGCATCCAGACCACACCCTTAATTTTTTCTGTGCCAATAATGCCAACGGGAATAACAGGAACACCACTACGTGAGGCAATTAGGGCTGCACCGGGGAAAGCAGGCTGTAATTGGGCGTTCTTGCTCCTTGTTCCCTCAGGGAATAGAACCAGAGCCTGACCATCAGCTAATAGTTGGTGCACCTGGCGCAGAGCCTTCCTATCCAGTTGCCCTCGGTGCACAGAAAAAGCACCGAAGCCGCGTATGAAGTAACCAATCGCCCTGAAATGGAATAACTCCTTTTTTGCCATAAATATCACCTTTCGGCTGAGGCTAACCACAAGTAAAGGCGGGTCAGCTAGATGAATATGATTGGCTACAATTAGCAAGGGTCCCTGGCTAGGGATATTCTGTCTGCCTTTGATTTGCCACCGAGTGAGGAGAAGGAGCAGCGTCCTCACAATCAGCCTACCCACATAATAGAACCAGGGCACTATTCTGCCTCCACAAAGCCGATACTTGCCGATTATAACCCATAGCTGAGGGCAAAGACAAACCCTAATAAAGAAAGTGGTTACCAATCATCAATGACCAGACTCGGAATCGTTGGAGTTTGGTCTTCCATTCCTATTGAATTAGCTCTTTTAGAATTTTATCACCACTTTGCGGTGGGTAATATTTCAGTAATGCGCCGTAATTTGGGTCAGGACCTTTTTCCTGCATAGTTTCAGCTATGGCTACTTCTACGGTGACCGCTTCGGAGCAGAATCTCTCTATCAGGGTTATGGTGGCATTATCAACATAGTCTAAACCAACGCTAACATCCCAGCCCATATAAGTTGATGCCCCCTTCTGAATAAAGGCTTGTGCTAAATCTTGAAGGTGAAGGCAAGAGCAGCCCATCATTACGATAATGGTGTTGGGGAATCGTCCTTCCATACTCTTGGTGATGAATTTTGAGCCTATAGCGAATACCCAGGGATGATACTCACTAATCCTGGCCATTGCTAACTGGTCAGTCAATTGCTCGGTAATATACCCTATTTCGCTATAGCGCTCATTAGTAAATAGGCAGGTTCTATAAAAGATCTTCTCTTGGCTGCCAAGCAACCCCGAATGAGCACGAAAAATGATCAGGTTATATCCATAGGTTAGCAACTGGCGATAGAAGTCAACGGTAACCTCATCACCCTGATAGGTATCAACCTTAAAGCCATAAGCCTCAAGGACTTGTGTCATCTTGTCGATGAAGGCTTGGTTTGGCTTAAGCACGTAAAGCTGGTCAATAATAGCTGCCTTAGCCTCAAAGTTTGGGCTAGGTGCTGAGCAGCCCCCAGATAAAGTTAGCCCTAGCAAGGCTAAGCTAAGCACCACTCGGGCTATATAAAAACTATGTTTTACAGCTCTAAGCTTAATCGGTTCTACGCCGTCTCATCACTAGTATGCCTCCACCAATGGCTAGAATCAGAGCCAAGCCGAGCCATGGTGCTAAGACATTAGCCTTATTTATGGGATAAACCTCGCCACCTACTGGAGGAGCCCCACCTCGAAGGGTGACCTGACGTTCTGAGCTTGAGCCAGAATCGCCGTCCATATCCGTTCCTGTTACATGGAATAAATAAGTGCCAAGGGCAAGCCCGCTCAGGGTCTTTTCCCAGCGTAGCTCCTTGCCTACATCCATGTCGGTCATGGGGTAGCTATCACCACCAAAGTGGAGAGTTGCATTCTGGAGGCACTCGTTAGCCTCCACTCTTATGGTGACTCCAGAGCCATACAAGGTGGCTCCATTCCTTGGAGCCTCAATGAATTCTATCTCCGGGTCGCCGGGTAGACTTGGTCTAGCCTGAGGGTCGCCACCACCACTGCCACCGCTGACCTTTACCTCGCCATTACGCCCCATGGTTAATAGATAATTATCGGGTCCTGTTATGTTCATGGCAGTGACCAGGGAGAAACCGGCGTTGGCTTTGAGGCAGATAAGGTTGAGGGTATAGTCAGCAAAGACATCGGGGCCGAGATGGAAAACATATTCACCCACAGCAGCCAACTCCTGTTGCATGGTGCCCCCCTTTTGAAGGAGATGAGGATCGCCATAAACATAGCTACATCTAACACCATCAGGATGGGTGATTTTTACTTCATGCCCCCACTGGGTATACTCCTGGGTTACCTCAACTTTCCAGCCATTGGCCAACACTACAGACGCCCATGCCTCATAGGAAGCTACCCGGTCATAGCCGTCAGTACATCCCTGAGTGAATATATTGTCACCCCGCGTAGCTGTGGCTTCTGCCCGCATATCATATCCCTTGTAGCGAGTTCTGTTAGCCATGGTGTGCCAGGAAGCGCCATCCTGCCAGTAATAATAGGGAAGCCCGCAATCTCTGCCCAGAATCAAGCCATCGCCAGGAGCGCCTGAGGTAAGAACCTGCTCCATGTCAGCGATGTAGTCTTCAACCACACCTATGGTGTAGATGTTTACTGTCTTGAAA
>JAUWEU010000006.1 GCA_030608125.1 Dehalococcoidia bacterium | reverse complement strand
CATGGACTTGAAAGCCTCGCTTCACTGCCTTCGTGCCTTGCCCCATATGTTAAAGGAAGCCCAGTTCCGTGGGGCGGCAGTGCTTCATAACAACTGCTTGATGACCTGGCAGAAATTGGAGGAAATGCACTCACTCTATGGATTAGTTTTTGACCTCGGCACCACCACCCTGGTAGGCAAGCTTTTCAATTTGCTGAATGGGACAGAAGTTGCCGTCGTTTCTTGTCTCAACAATCAGAGTAAGTATGGCACAGATGTAATCGCTCGTCATCAATATGTCAAAGAACATTCTAATGGGTTGGAGAATTTGAACCAAATTCTCATCGATGACCTGAATCATATCACTGCCCGTCTTCTAACAACAGCAGGGCTTCACCCAGACAATGTCTTTATTACTGTGGCGGCGGGGAATACCACTATGCAACACCTCCTGCTGAAGCTGGACCCATCGGGAATTGCCGAAGCACCCTTTGCCCCTGTTCTAACCGATGGTCTAATTGTAAGTGCAGGAGATGTTGGTCTCCAATTGAATCCCGAGGCACTTTTTTACGTAATGCCCGTAAAATCTGGCTATATTGGTGGGGACTTGCTGAGCGTCATACTGGCATCTGGTGCTGCAGAGCAGGAAGATGAATTAATACTAGCATTGGACCTCGGCACCAACGGAGAAATCTTCCTCGGCAATAGCAAGAGACTGCTGACATGCTCTGCGGCAGCAGGACCCGCTCTAGAGGGCGCCAGAATTACCTACGGGATGATTGCTGCTGCTGGAGCAATTGAAGCCGTCTATTTCGAAGAAGGTAGCCTTCATTATCAGGTCATTGGTAATATAAAGCCCAAGGGTATTTGCGGAAGCGGATTAGTGGAACTGGTTGCCGTGCTCTTGGAGCTTGGCATCATTGATGCTGAAGGTCTAATTCGTCCCCCTCAACTAGAAGTAGCAGAGAATCTGAGGACAAGAGTAATTGGCGATGGGTCAGGAGTCAATAACTTCCTCGTCGCTTCCGCAGAGGAAAGCTACGATGGTAAACCGATCTATCTTACCCAAAAAGATGTTCGCGAGCTTCAACTCGCCAAGGGAGCTATCGCCGCCGGCATAAAAACTCTAATGGACGAAATGGGTATCGGCATCGAGGATATTGGACATGTGTACCTCGCAGGGGCGCTGGGAAATTATGTTAACCCTTACAGCGCCGTGCGCATCGGACTTCTTCCCAATGTTGATAGGAAATTTATCTCCTCTTTAGGTAATGCTGCCAGCAGTGGGGCTTCCATGGTCCTTTTGTCCAAGGGTTACTGGCAGATGGCCGGTGAGCTTAGCCATTTTATTGAGCATGTTGAACTTTCCTCCCGACTCGATTTCAATGAATATTTTATCGAGCAGATTGATTTTCCAGAAGAGCAACTACTGGACATTTACCGGGGAGAGGTTGGGGAGGATATAATGAAAGCAATCAAGGTTGGAGAGGTAATGACCCCCGATTTCCCCACAGTCTCTTCCACCATATCTCTGCAAGAGTTAAGAGAACGGTTGCGTGATACCGGTCATCACGGCTTTCCAGTTCTGGACGAGGAGGGGCGTCTATTTGGGTGTGCTACAGTAGCCGACCTGCAGAGGGCTGTACGAAGCGGTAAGACCGACCTTAAAGTAGGCGATATTGCTACCAAAGAACTTTTCGTGGCTTATCCCGACCAGACTCTATATGAGGTGCTACGAGCTACCGCAGAAGATTACGGACGCATCCCTGTTGTGGAACGGCGTGATAGAACCCGTTTGGTCGGGGTATTGCGCCGCCACGACATGATGAAGGCATACCGCCAGAGAGTAGCGCAAGTCGACTAATGAGTAAGAGAGTAACATCCAGAAAGCTGACAAATACGGATTACGACTTTCAATACTTTCAAGAAGTCCTGAGCTGTCCCACTTGTGCTTTTGCGGACCAAAAAGCTAGGGGGGAAAGGCGAACCTTGGTGTAACGCTCATAATCCACCTGAAATTACAGATAACTACTGCCATACATGGCAAAGAGCCAGGAACTAAAAGCCTTAAGTGCTCTTACCTTGCCCTGTACCGTGTAAGGAGAAAGTCCCCTCCCTTGCTCATGAATTATGAATTCCCTAACAGTTGTTGCATTGAGATTGGCGAGGCAAGGATCTTTATTGCTTGATTCGAGGAACCTGACAAAGTCAGAGAGCATATCACTGTACCACGACACAGTTTTTGGTGACTTACCATCAGCCTTGTTAGATTGGGCGAAGTGGAGTATCAGTTTAGTCAATTCCAGTTCCGCCATATTGATATCACCCCACCTCAGATTAAGTGTTCTCACTTTCATAGTATACTTGCCTGCCTTTCTTGAAAATTGTCTGCCAGACAAGCAAAGGGGTGATATCAAATAAAAATTGTAGACGAATCAGGGTGTCACTTTTTGCCAAAAAGAAAAACCACCCTGTTTTTCGGGTGGTTTTATCCAGATATGAATTAGCTACGAATTAATGAACTTTGGTAGGCCGTGCAGGTCTCGAACCTGCGACACCCTGATTAAAAGTCAGGTGCTCTGCCAACTGAGCTAACGGCCCATATTTAGTTTTGGCGAGCAGTCAAGTTGATTTTAGCAAATCAGTGGTGCCAATGCAAGCAGGCTACACCGGGGCCAATTTCTTACAGAAACTAAGCCTCTTCCTAGTTGGTGGCTTCAGCCAAGAGTTGATGACAGGTAAATTTCAAACTACTCCTGACTGCCGAAAGACCACATAGCCAGCAGGGTCATGGCTACCCCAAACGCTGCCAGCACAGCAACATTATCCCAGAGTGACATAGTATGCCCAAGTAGGTTGATGCCAAAAGGAGAGTCAGGCGGTGCTCTCAGTATTACCTGGCGGATTGGGGCGATGCCGTAGGTAGCTGGATTAATCTTCACCAAGATATTCATCCACCCAGGCAGATCCTGCAGTGGAAAGAATGCTCCAGATAGGAACACCATAGGAAACATCAGCAGTTGCGTTACTGCCGTAAACGCCTCCATGGATCTGATGCGTGCTGCCAGTAGGATGCCCAGTGAGCCCATGGAAGCAGCCAGCAGGAACATCAGTGGCAACAGTGCCAGCACTGTCCATATGGAAAAGGAGACACCAATCAGGGGTGCGAATAACAGGATGATGGTCCCTTGGAGCAGCGCCACAGTAGCCGCACCCAGTGTCTTCCCCATAGCTACTGAGGCACGGCTGATTGGTGCCACCAACACTTCCTTCAGGAAGCCAAGCTCTCGGTCCCAGACCACGGATATCCCTGCCATAAATGAGCTCATAAGCACTGTCATCCCAATAATGCCAGGGAAGATGAACTGGGTAAAATCGACTCCAGGGACAAGGAAGCCCATCCTACTACTAAGACCACTGCCAAACACAAACAGGAATAAGAGGGGGAAAGCTACAGAGCTGATCATGCGCATCTTGTCATACCAGAAACGAAGTATATCACGGTACCAGATGGTGTACACTCCACGCAGATTATTCATCGCTCCCTCCTAGTGCCGTCTGCGGCGACTGTGCTGGCGAAGCATTGCCTTGAATACATCACTAATCTCCTCCTGCCGTATTTCACGCCCGGTTAGCTTGAGAAAGACATCATCTAAGCTCGGGCGGCGTAGGCTGATACTCAGTATCTTGGTATCGAACTCTCTGATGAAGGTAGGCAGGAACTCCTCTCCATTGGCTACCTCAAAGGTGAGCCCAGTGCTGTCACGCCTAGCCTCGGTTCGGTAGCGAAGCCTGATTTCTTCAGCAGCTCTATCGTCATTGTCAGTTTTCACAGAGATAATATCCTTACCCACAATCTTCTTAAGCCCCTCCGGGGTATCCACGGCGACGAGCTTTCCGTAGTCAATGATAGCAATGCGGTCTGCATTTTCCGCCTCATCCATATAGTGAGTGGTCAGAAAAATAGTAGTCCCTTCACGCTGTCGCAACTCAAGTATATATTCCCATATACGGCTACGTGTTTGTGGGTCTAGCCCCAGCGTGGGCTCATCGAGGAATAGCACCTTGGGGTAGTGCAATAAGCCTCTGGCTAGCTCCAGGCGGCGTTTCATACCCCCGGAATAGGTGCGAACCTTGTTATTGCGCCTGTCCCAGAGTTCCATCATCCTGAGCACCTGCTCAATCCTCTGCTCACGAACTGAGGCAGGCACACTATACACCATGGCGTGAAAACGCAGGTTCTGTAACCCGCTGAGCCGCTCATCAAGGCTAGGGTCCTGAAAAACTAACCCAATTGACTGGCGCACTTGGCTCTGCTGGCGCACCACATCAAAGCCGTTAATAATGGCTCGTCCTGATGTTGGTTTAGACAGGGTGCACAGGATATTGATAGTAGTAGTCTTTCCCGCCCCATTCGGTCCCAAAAAGCCAAAGATTTCTCCTGGTGCCACACTGAAACTGATGTCATCTACCGCAACCAAGTCACCAAATTTCTTGACTAAGTTTTCTACTTTGATAATGTAATCGGTCATGCCCCTCCTAAAGGATAATACTGCTAAGTGGTAGTCATTAGTAGTTGGTGTATTGGGTCGCCGGCGTGCTTCCCCTAACTGGATACAAATCTACCCCATTACTATTGTAGCATTTTAGCCTCATTGTTGTTAAGAAGCCAGATGAGAGTATCTGTTAAGGATATGAGGTCAAGATATGTTTCCTTATTTAAAAGAAGGTACCTCCGTATTGCCCCCGCTGCTTTCTGATATAATGTGGCTATGGTAAAGCCTATTCCGAAAAAGGGCTCTACTCTTCCGATTTTCCTTCTCTATTCCCCGCATTCAGGCGACTGATTAAGGAGGGTATAGTATGACATCACTGACATTCTATGGAGGCGTAGGTGAAGTCGGCGGCAACAAGATATTGCTCAGGGACGGAAGCACATCTATCTTTCTTGATTTTGGCAAGAACTTTGACCGGGAAAGGCAGTTTTATGACGAGCCTTACCTAAGCCCGCGGGAAGAAAAGCATCTAATTTACCTAGGAATACTACCCCAAATGGATGGTTTATACAAAAAGGATGAGGCTGAGCCACCGGTAGATGCTATTGTAATCAGTCACCCCCATGCTGACCACTGGGACTATATTCGGTATGTGAAAGACTCAGTGCCCATATTCTGTGGCGAGACGGCAAAGACAATGATAATAGCCAGGGAGCTAGCCGGGAGCGGGCAGCGTGCTGAGTACAAGATAGCCAGTCTCACCTCCAGCCGAGGCGAGGAGGTATTTAAGGACTTCAGGACCTTCCGAAGTGGCGACTTATTACACATAGGTTCGATAAAATTGGAACCAATCCATGTTGACCATTCCGTTCCTGGTGCCTATGGCTTTATCATCTACTCATCAAATGGGGTGATTGCTTATACCGGTGATTTTAGGCTTCACGGACCCAGGGCTGACATGAGCCTGGAGTTTATAGCCAGAGCCAAGCAAGTTCACCCAGATATATTGATTACTGAGGCAACCAATATCGTCGATGCCAAGCTAGTGAGCGAGAGGGAGGTAGAAGACAAGGTAACGCAGATAGTATCAAATACTGCCCGGCTTAGCTTAGCCGGCTTCTACCTTAATGATATAGACAGGCTGATGACATTCTGGCAGGCAGCCAAGACTAATGGTCGGCAGCTAGCCATGTCGACAAAACAGGCTTGGCTGGTTCACAGGCTGCGTAGTGATATACACCTCAATCTGTTTACCCTGGAAGACCCCGGTGTCCTTATATTTCAGAGGGAGAAGAAGAAATTATATGAGTGGGAGAAGGTTCTATGGCAGCACTATCCGGACAAGGTAGTTGACTCTTACTATGTAAATGCCCATCAAGATAAGCTGCTTCTGGCAGCCTCGTTTTTTGATATGAATGAGATGGTTGAAGTCCAGCCTGAGCCCGGAAGCATTTACATTCTTTCACAAAGCGAACCTTTTAATGAGGAGATGGAGATTGACTATAACAAGCTGCTCAACTGGCTGGAAATCTGTGGCTTACCCCTTTATCAGGTGCATGCCTCAGGGCACATAAACCCGGACCAGCTCAAGTGGGCTATATCGGAGATAAATCCGGGAAAGGTATATGTTATCCATACCAACAGACCCAAGTTGCTAGAAACATACATAAGCGACCTGAAAATTGATGTAGTCTGTCCACGAAATGGAGAGGAGTACCCGGTAGCCTAGAAAACAACCCCAACGCCCCAAAGGATGAGGGTGAGAAGCACTGCCCCTATGAATGCCGGTCTAGGGCTTGCCTTTGACAAAGTCATAAGTGGTTTACCCAGTTTGTAGCCTAAGGGAACAAAAAGTAAAGCCCCTGCCGCAATCAGGCTTCCATTTATACCAATGTAATCCAAGACCTTGGGTAATCCTATGCTGGCCCAGTATTCATATTGAATAATATAGGTCATAGTAATTGAAAACAGGGCAGTGGTAAGGTAAGCTGAGCTAATCCCGGCTAAGCCTTGCCATTTTGTTTTCTGCCATCGGCTGCCTAATAAACTGACCACAATATCAAATGAAACCCCGATTAGAAGTATAGCCCAAAGGTGGCAGTAATAGTGACCGGCGGTAATGAGCCTGAACAGTAGCGCCATTGTGCCGATAGCAGTTGATGAACCCGGTGTCTTAACCAAGAACCGGGCTGCTGCCAGCACAGCCAAGCCCAAAATGGTGGGGATTACCGAGCTACGAGGAATGTTCAAATACACGCTGGAAAAGACTTCAATACACCCCCACAGGGAACCAAAAACCAAGATTACTAACAATGTTTTCTTTGTCATCTGCTATCATCCTCCACTTTAATTAGTGAGCGCCGAACAAGGGGAGTAATCTATAAATTACTCAGGTAAGTCAAGGTGGATTTCTACCACATTCTTCACCCTTTGCCCCTTGCTTAATTCTGGACCAACTAATCGTAACGGACCCCCTTGGCTAATGGGCTGCCCATCTATCTTATTGGCTAATATAATATTATTATTTCTGGCAATAGTCTGGCTGCTAAAGGTAACGCTATACCCGTCAGCGGCTATTACTGTGATATCATAACCCTGGTTAGCCAACTCATCATTAAAAGCGCCTCCTCCATGCTTAACTTCGTCATCAACCCAGCCGCATAACATCCACAGTGGAATACCAGAATAGGTGTGGATTGTCCCCTCCTCATCTTCAATGCTGCACTCAACTCCGTGGCAAGTGGGGTCAGCGCCTTCCTCAAACTCTTCCTGAGTGATGGTTTCAGTTAAGGCACCGGTCAGCCTGAGAGACCATTCTGTCCCTACTGGTGACGCTTCAGCACAGGCAGCCATTGATGCTAACATTAAAGCCGTTATCAGGGTTATTAAGGTTATTTTAGTTATTGACTTAATCACGAACTCCCTCATTTGTTTTTAACTATAAAGAGAGCACACCCAGGAGGATGCGCTCAGTGATAGCTGCGGTCACATATTACCCTCCTTTCCAAACACGGGAGGAATAGCAATTTCCTGCTACTCCCTTCAGTTTGCTACGTAAACAAACTGTCGGTTGCCGACCATGGATTACTCTTTAGGTACGACAACTCGGAGGAATCCTTATTCTTTTGTAAAATCCGCTGGCATTTTACCAGAACCAAGTGTGAAGTTCAAGAGGATATGCTCGGTGACAGCCACAGTCATCAGTCCCCTACTTTTGGAGACTACACAACTTCTTCACCATTCTTGATTATTATCTCAATTTGCCTCAATTCTTCATCCTGTCTCCGAAGAGTAGCTATAATCCCCAGAATCACATTCTTAAAGACACTCTGAGCAAAGGCATTTAGTGGAACTGGCTTCTTATTGATGAGAAGTGTAACTGAGCTTTGTGCTCGGCTCTGCTGAGCCAGAATGTGCTCAATGAAGTCGGCTATACCAGACACATCATCGGGTTTAAATATGGGCTTTTCTAGTTCTACCTCAAAGTCGCTTACCACAGCTAGAATATCATCTTGTGGATAGGGGACACGGTCACTAACCCCTTTCCTGAGCACGAGTATCTTATCTACTCCTTTCTCTTTGCCAAACCCCTCGCCAAACACGATATCGAAGTTGGGAAAGTAGCTCTGGGCAATATTTTTTAGTGGGGGAATATGCTCCGTGTCCTCAATGAGACCAATCCGACCCGGGGAGGTAAGAAATATTCCCTTCGCTCCGGCTTCGGCGAACCGCCAGGAGTCCTTTCCCTTCACATCCAAGTCAAATCCATGAGGGCAATGCTTTACAGAGGCGATTATATACTTTCTCCTACTGAGCTCTCTGAGCAATTTCTCTATCAGTGTAGTCTTACCAGCCCCTGAGTCTCCCTCCACAGAAACCAATAATGGAGTAGTTCTGTTCATAGCTACAATGTTAAAAGATACCATTAAATAAATAGATTAGTCAAATTGCGTCACCCTAGCTGGTCTCCGCAGCAAGCATGATGGCTCGCTCCAAGTCTGACTGACAATTTATGTTGAAGAAGCTTAAAAGCTGAGAATCAAACCTTTGGCATTCTGCCTGTTCAACATATCTGACATGCACTGTGTTGAGGAAGCGGCTAACTTCCAATTGGTCATGCTCCAATAGTGTTTTCATACTGCCTAGGCAATTCTTAGAATAAATGGCGTGGAGTGGTTCCACCTTTCCTTCCCCTAATCGGGGGACAACTGCATCAAAGCCTGGTGCTAGTTCAATCATATAGCGCAGTAGTTCAATATTTAGAAAAGGCATATCACAAGCGACCACAAGGCTATGTGAAGACTCAGCAGCCAGCAAGCCGGTATATATCCCCACCAGGGGTCCTTTGCCGGGATAAAGGTCTACCACCACTTCCGCCTCACCAGTGGCGAGAAGGTCAAGCTGTTCCCGGGAGGTTACTATCAGGATTCGGCGGTTCACTGATTTGAGCCGTTCTATAACCCGCTCAATCAGGCTTTTGCCGTTAATGGTCTCCAGGTATTTACTCCTCCCTAGCCGCAGGCTTTTACCACCGGCAAGGACAATTGAGGTCATCATCTCTTTGCCTCGGTTAGCCCCTTTCTTCATTGCTCTTGGCTAGTAGCCGGGCTTATCTTTACCGAGCATACCTTGAACTCAGGGATTTTGGCTACCGGGTCTAAGGCATCGACAGTCAATCGATTGGCTGGCGCTTCCTTGAAATGGAAGGTCATGAAGACTACCCCCTGGGGTGACTTATCGGTCACTTTAACCTTAACCAGGATTTCCCCCCGCCGAGAAGCTAGTTCAACTAAATCTCCATCAGAGCAGTGGAGCTTTTCTGCATCCTGAGGATTGAGCTCGACTTCGGCCTCTGGTCGAATTTCAGCTAGACCTGGTGAATGTCGGCTCAAGGTTCCACCATGCCAGTGGTATAGAATTCTTCCTGTGGTCAGAATAAAGGGGTAATCCTTATCAGGCAGCTCAAATGGCTCACGATAGGGGGTGGGGTGGAACTTGCCCAAGCCCCGGGTAAAGCGACCCTCGTGCAAATATTTTGTTCCCGGGTCATCCCGGTTGCGGCACGGCCATTGTAGTCCCAGTTGATTTAGTCTATCGTAATGAACACCACCGTAAATGGGAGTGAGAGAAGCGATTTCTTCCATTATCTCCCCGGGGTCTTTATATGTCATAGTGTAGCCCAATCTGCTGGCTAGCTCTGAGATGATTAGCCAGTCAGGTTTGCTGTTCTCTATAGGCTCAATGGACTTGTTTACCCGCTGGATTCGCCGTTCAGTATTGGTAAAAGTGCCATCCTTCTCGGCAAAACTAACCCCAGGCAGCACTACATCGGCAAATTTAGCAGTTTCGCTCAGGAAAATGTCTTGAACTACCAAGAAATCAAGGTTTTTCAGAGCTCTAATCACACGAGTGCTGTTAGGGTCAGACAGAATGGGGTCTTCGCCCATAATATACATCCCCTTAATCTGCCCTGCCTCGGCCTCATGCATCATTTCCACGACGGTAAGTCCCGGGGTATCAGGAAGCGAGACTCCCCAAGCTTGTTCAAACTTACCTCGGTTAGCCTCATTAGTAACCGATTGATAACCTGGGAAGAGGTCTGGCAAAGCTCCCACATCACAGGCGCCCTGAACATTGTTCTGTCCCCTCAAGGGACATACCCCTGTGCTTTCTCTGCCCAGTTGACCGGTCAGCATAGCCAGATTGGCTAGAGCCAAAACATTATCTGTGCCAGTGGTGTGCTGGGTTATTCCCATAGAAAACAAGATGCAAGCTCTGGGTGACTGAGCGTAAAGGCGTGCTGCCTGATACAGGTCATCAGCAGCAACCCCTGTGATTTGGCTAACAATAGAGGGCGGGTATTCCGTGACTGCCTCGCTTAATTCTTCAAATCCCTCCGTCCGAGCCTGGACAAAGTCGGCATTGTATAGATTCTCAGCGATGATGATGTGGAGCATGCCATTGATTAGGGCAACATCTGTGCCCGGCTTTTGTCTCAGCCAGATGTGAGCATAATCAACCATCCGTATCTGGCGTGGGTCAGCTACTATTAACTTTGTTGTACCATGCCTGACCGCTTCCATAACTTCAAGGGCGATTATAGGGTGGTTCTCCGAGGTGTTGGAGCCAATGATAAAGATGCAGTCAGCGTCCCTGAGTTCAGCGATGGAGTTGGTCATGGCGGCACTGCCGAAGGCAGCCGAAAGACCGGTAACTGTCGAGGCATGGCAGAGCCGGGCGCAGTGGTCAACATTGTTAGTGCCCAGAACTGCCCGGGCAAACTTCTGCATCAGGTAGTTCTCTTCAGTGGTGCACTTAGCCGAGGACAGGATAGCCAAACTGTCTGGACCTGACCGGTTCTTGAGCTCGGTCAGCCTTTTAGCCACTAAATCAAGCCCTTCCTCCCAGCTCGCTTCCCTGAATTTACCGTCTCCCCTTTCTCCGTCTCGGATAAGCGGAGTGGTGAGTCTCTCCGGACTGTGGACAAAGTCAAAGCCAAACTTCCCCTTGACGCAGAGTCGTCCCTGGTTTACCACCCCGTTGGCTGGTGAGGTAACCCTAACGATACGATTATCCTTGATATGTAGCTCTATATTGCAGCCGACGCCACAGTAAGGACAAATGGTGGAGACTTTTCTGAACTCCCACTCGCGCCCCCGGAATCTTCGGCTCTTCTCAACGAGGGCACCTAC